>CAYVJJ010000383.1:0-2966 GCA_964451655.1 uncultured Mycobacteriaceae bacterium
CCCGGGGCCCGGGGGGGGGGGGGGGGGCGCGCGCCCCGGGGGGGGGGGGCGCCCCCGGGGGGGGGGGCGGCGGGGGCCGGGGGGGGGGGGGGGGGCCCCCCCCCCCCCCCACGCTGCGTGTGCGCCCTGATCCGGTCGGCCGTCACGGCCGGCCGGGCGTCACTTCGGAGGCATCCGGATCCCGCCGTCCACGCGGACGACCTCGGCGTTCATGTAGGAGTTGGTGAGCAGTTCCTCGACCATGGACGCCAGTTCGTCAGGGTCGCCCAGCCGCTTGGGGAACAGCACGTTCTCACCCAGCTTCGCCTTGAAGGCGTCGGATTCGGGGCCGCTGCCGTAGATCGGGGTGTCGATGAGCCCCGGGGCGATGGTGTTGAGGCGGATGCCGGCGGCGGACAGGTCGCGCGCCACGGGCAGGGTCATGCCGACGACGCCGCCCTTGGACGACGAGTACGCGGCCTGGCCGATCTGCCCGTCGAACGCGGCCACGGAGGCCAGGTTGACGATGGCGCCGCGGTCCTTGTCGTCGCCCGGGTCGTTGCGGCTCATGGCGGTGGCGGCCAGTCGGACCGCGTCGAAGGTGCCGATCAGGTTGATCCCGATGACCTTCTTGTACACGTCGAGGCTGTGCGCGGAGCCGAACTCGCCGTCGCGTCCGATGGTGCGCTGCGCCGAGCCGATACCGGCGGAGTTGACCAGTGCCTTCAGCGGCCCCAGCTCGAGGGCCTTGTTGACGGCGGCCTCGATCTGCTCGGTGTCGGTGACGTCGACGGACACGAACACGCCGTCGATCTCCTGCGCCAGCGTCTCGCCGGCCTCGGCGTTGAGGTCCGCGATGACGACCTTGGCGCCGCGCGCGGCCAGCCGGCGGGCGGTGGCGGCGCCGATGCCCGAGGCACCGCCGGTGACGATTGCACTTGCTCCCTTGATGTCCATAGTGCGCAGCGTAAAGCACCGGACTCCGCGGTATGACCTGCGGCACCCTCCTAGGCTGTGATCACACGCACGGTATCCGGACCGTCCCGCGGCCGTCCGGCCACGGGGGTGCGCCGGGCGGAGGATGCGGTCGAACCGGGGCGGGGGCCGCCGATCGAAGGAGAAGGTGATTGCGATGACCGACGCCGCAAGCGCAGCAGGACCCACCGTGACCGTCGACGTGTGGTTCGACCCGGTCTGCCCCTACACGTGGGTCACCACACGGTGGCTGGGCGAGGCCGCTTCGCAGCGACCGGTGGAGCTGCGCTGGCATCTGATGTGCTTGGCGGTGCTCAACGCCGGTAAGGACATGGGTGAGGAGGAGGCCGCCGAGATGGCCGACTCGCGCGCCGCCGGCCGCCTGCTCGCGGCGGTGGCGCAGGAGCAGGGCGGCGAGTTGCTGGCCGGGGCGTACGCGGCGCTGGGGGAGCGCTACCACCGGCGGTCGCAGCCGATGAGCCGGGAGACGGCCGGGGCGGCGCTGGCCGAGTGCGGGGCCGACCCGACTCTGGCCGCCGCGATGGACGATTCGTCCTACGACGGTGTCCTGGAGCGCTCGCACGAACAGGGTCAGCGCGCGTTGGGCGGCACCGGCGGCAGCCCGATCGTCTCGATCGACGGCACGGCGTTCTTCGGGCCCGTGCTCATGTCCGTCCCGGGCCCGGAGGAGGCGGCCGCGCTGTTCGACGCGGTGACGACGCTGGGCCGTTCGGGCGCGTTCTTCCAGATCGAGCGGCCGCGCAGCGGGGCTCCGGACGTGGGCTGACGCTCCGCCGCCGGGGACGCGGCGGCCGGGGCCCGCACCCGGCCCCGGCCGTTCACTGGCGCGCCGGCTCCCGCCGGCGCAGCGCGGCATGCTCGTAGACCCACAGCGCGAACCCGGCGAGCGGGAACGCCGCGCCCAGGATGCACACCCCGGCCCACCCGGACCACGAGTACAGCAGCGCCGACAGGACCGACCCCACCGAACCCGCGGCGAAGTAAGAGGTCATGTAGGCCGTGTTGAGCCGGCTGCGCGCCTCGGGCCGCAGCGGGTAGAACACCGACTGGTTGGTGATGTGGGTGCCCTGGATGCCCAGGTCCAGCAGTGCGACGCCGATCGCCAGCGGCACCACGTGCGTCTGCCCGATCGCCAGCAGCAGGAAGCTCAGCGCGGTCAGCGCCACGAACGCGCCGGTCTGAATGTGCGCGAAGCCCCGGTCCGCGAGTCCGCCGGCGAACCGGGCCGCCACCGCCCCGGCCACTCCGAACAGGGTGAACAGGCCGATCTGCGCATCGGACCAGCCGTAGTGGGGCCCGGCCAGGACGAAGCCGATGGACGTCCAGAACACGCCGAACGAGGCGTACGTCGCCATCCCGTAGCCCATACGGAGGCGCAACACCGGTTCCTCGGCGATGATCGTCACCACCGAGCGGAGCAGTCTGCCGTAGGACAGGGGCGTGCCGTCCTCATCGCGCGCGGTGGGCGGTGATGCGGGCAGCAGGCGCACCAGCCCGCAGGCCACGAGCATCAGCACGGCGGCCACGACGAACACGCCACGCCAGCCCGCGACCGCCGCGATGAGCCCGGCCACCACGCGCGAGAGCAGGATGCCGAGCAGCAGGCCGGTCATGACGTTGCCGATGACCCGGCCGCGCTCGTCCTCGCGCGCCAGCGACGCGGCGAGCGGCACCAGCACCTGGCCCACCACGGAACCGAGCCCCACCAGCACCGCCGCAGCGGCCAGTACCTGCCATCCCGGTGCGAAGACCATCCCGAGCAGGCAGACGAACGTGCCCAGCAGCATGACGGTGAGCATCCGCCGCCGCTCGAGCAGGTCGCCCAGTGGCACCAGCAGCGCGAGGCCGATCGCGTAGCCCACCTGCGAGGCCGTCACCACCAGGCCGACCGCCGTGGTGGAGGCACCCAGGTCGTTCGCGATGGTGTCCACCAGCGGCTGCGCGTAGTAGCTGTTGGCCACCACCAGGCCGGAGGTCAGCGCCATCACCAG
>CAYVJJ010000384.1:0-2960 GCA_964451655.1 uncultured Mycobacteriaceae bacterium
GATGCCGCTCTGAGGAAGATGCAAGTGACCGAGACGCATGCTGCGGCGCAGCGCGGCGGATCCGACCGCCCTGCGAACGGCCCGCGCTTGATCCCCGGCGCAATGGTGGCGGGGGGACGCTACCGGCTGCTCGTCCGGCACGGCGGCTCCGCGGGCCTGCAGTTCTGGAAGGCGCTGGACACCCGCCTCGACCGGGATGTCGCATTGACGTTCATCAATCCTGACGGCACCCGCAGCAACGACCCGTCCCTCGATGCGGACAGCATCCTCACCCGCACGCTGCGCCTGGGCAAGATCAACGTGCCCGGATTGGCCCGGGTGCTCGACGTCGTCCGCGGCGTGTCCGGCGGCATCGTCATCTCCGAGTGGACCGATGGCAGCCCGCTCAGCGAGGTGGCCGCCACCGACCCGCCCCCGGCGGGCGCGGCCCGGGCGGTCGCCGTGCTCGCGGCGGCCGCCGAGGAAGCCCACCGTGCGGGTACAGAGCTGTGCATCGACCACCCGGACCGCATCCGCATCACCCCGGACGGCGCGGCCGTCCTCGCCTTTCCCGCCACGCTCCCCGGCGTCGACCACGCAGGGGATGTCCACGGGCTCGGGTCCGCGCTCTACGCCCTGCTCACCAACGAATGGCCGGCATCCACGGAGGAGACGGCCGGTGAGATCGGCGGGCTGCGCACCGCCCTGCTCGGACCTCAGGGGCTGCCCACCGAGCCGCATGTGGTGCGCACCAGCGTGCCGTTCGAGATCTCCGCGGTCGCGATGCGCGCCATCCAGGGCAACAGCGGAATCCGTACCGCGGCGACGGTGCAGCATGTGCTCGAGCAGGCCGCGCAGGCTGCACCGCCGCAACAGGGGCAGCGCCGGCGCCTGAGTGTTCGGGAGCGCGCCCCCGGCGGCGGTGCCGGGGTTGCCGCCGCCGGAGGCGCGGGCAGGGCGCCGCGGGATCCGGGCGGGCCCCGCACGGCGTCGTCGCCCCGGCCCGACGCGGCACCCCCGGCCCGGCCCGACGACGGGCCCGCGGGACGCATCCCGCCGACCGGCTCGAGCCCGGCGCCGTCCCGGCGTGCCGGATCCCGCGGCAAGTCGCTGCTGCTCGACGACGGTCCCAAGGGCCCGTCCCGCAAGACGATGACGAGCGTGCTCGTGGCGATGGTCGTCGCGGTGATCGCCGTCGTCGTGTTCGTGATGGTGCAAGTGGGCGACGTGTTCGGCGCGGGCAGCGATGCGCCGCTGACCCAGCAGAACATCGGGCTCAACCCCACGACGACGGCACAGCCCACATCGGAGGCCCCGGCCCCTCCTCCGCCGCCGGCCAGCGTGCAGGCCACCCCGACGCAGGTGTCGGTCTACTCGCCGCAGGGCGTGCCCGACGATCCGCGCGGCGCGCCCCTGGCCATCGACGGCAATCCGGGCACGCAGTGGTCCACCGACCAATACTTCCAGCAGCTTCCGGCGCTGAAGAACGGCGTGGGGCTCATGGCGCAGTTCGATAACCCGGTGACGATGCTCAACGTGGGGATCGACTCGCCGACGCCCGGCACGCACGTCGAGATCCGCACCGCCCCCGGGCCCAACGCGTCGATCGCACAGACCCGTCTGGTGGCGCAGGCCGATCTGACCGAAGGCCGCACCGAGATCCCCGTCGATCCGGCCGTCGCCCAGTCCTCGAACCACGTTCTGGTGTGGCTGACCAAGCTCGGACCTTCCGGATCGCGGTTCCAGTCCAAGATCACCGAGATCACGTTCACCGTCGCCGAATAGTGACGGCGGTCTCCTCGGGGCGGGGCACGGCGATGCGTTAGGGTACCGTCCGTGCGAACCAAAGGGGGGGATCGCTCGGCGAGCGATACGGAGCTTCTCGCTGCGCATGCGCGCGGTGAGCGACACGCTTTCGCGGATCTGATCAGCAGGCACCAGGACTACCTGTGGGCGGTGGCGCGACGCAGCTGCCGCGACGCTGAGGATGCCGCCGACGCCGTGCAGGAGGCCTTGCTGTCGGCGCATCGGCGCGCGGGGGCGTTCCGGGGCGAGTGCGCCGTGCGCAGTTGGCTGCATCGGATCGTGGTCAACTGCTGTCTTGACCGCCTCCGACGCAATGCGGCACGTCCCTCAGTGCCACTGCCCGGGCACGGGTGGGAGCCCGCCGACACCCTCGACGGATACGCCCAGGTGGACGCCCGCATGACCCTGCGTGCCGCGCTCGCCGGTCTGCCCGACGAGCAGCGGATGGCCGTATACCTGGTGGATGTCGAGGGCCGTTCGGTGGCAGACGCCGCGCAGATGCTCGGTGTCGCGCACGGCACGGTCAAAAGCCGGTGCGCCAGGGCCCGGCTCAAACTGGCCGTCGCCCTCTCGGGCGTACGGGAGCATGCATGACCGCGGTGCACCGGGGCCCGCCCGTCGCGCCGGGGGAACCCACGACCGTCCCCGTGCGTCCAAGCAAGTGGGCACGGGCCACGGGCCGCTCGCTCAGGGAGCGCCGCCGGTACGGCGCGCCGCCCGCACCGACGCGGTCCGCACACGGTCCGTCGGCCACCGGCAGGAGACGACGAGGGGAGGCCCGCTATGTCCCATGATGCGAATACGGACGGTGGCGCCGCGGGAGGCGACGGCCCCTGTCCGGATTCCCTCCCCGTGCCGCAGACGGACCGCCCGGACACGCCGGTGCCGCCGGGGCTCGTCGCCCGGCTGCACGCCGAGGCTGCCGAGGGCGTGCCCGCGGGCCCGACCGCACCCACCGCGCTCATCTCCGCGGACCCGGAGGCCGCGCGGCTGTGGGACCTGCTCGACGAGGTGCGACGGCGGCTCCGGCACCTGCACGGATCTCACGCGGACGATCGGGGCGCGTTCCGGACGTCCGGGCCCGACTGCGAGACCCCTGTCACGCCGGGTGCCGCCAGCGGGGGATCCGCCGGCATCATGCGCGACCGGCCCCCATCAAGCGAGCCGATGCCCGA
>CAYVJJ010000385.1:0-2943 GCA_964451655.1 uncultured Mycobacteriaceae bacterium
TGCCCGCAGTTGCTGAACACGTGCAACTCCGCGTTCGGCAGATGCCGGAAGGCGAAGTGCGCGCCCTCGTACGGCAGCATCCTGTCATCGCGGCCCCAGATCAGCAGGGTCGGCTGGGCGATCCTCTCGGCGCGCGCCCACAGCGGCGGGGTCGTGAACTCGGGATTGAAGATGGATCCGAAGATGCCCATCGTCGTCTCGATCACCCCCGGCTCCAGGGCGCGGCGGGTGCGCTCCTCGATGAGCTCGTCGGAGATGACCTCGCGGTTGCCCACCATCGTGTCCACCCAGGCCTCCATGGCCTCGTTCGAGGGGTTCTTGAGGAAGTCGAACAGCCGGCGCGAGCCCTCACTGGGGTTGGGGGCGAAGAGGTTCTCGGCGAGGCCGCCGGGACCCATCAGCGCCATGCGGCGGATCTTGTCCGGCGTGGCCAGCGCCGCCTCGCACGCGACGTTGCCGCCCATCGAATTGCCGACCACATCGACCCGCTCGATGCCGAGCTCGTCGAGCAGCGCGGCGACCGCCTCCGCCGCCACGCGCGGGTAGGCGGCGTCCCATTCGACGGCGGGGCTGCGCCCGAAGCCGGGCATGTCCAGCACGATGGTGCGCCGCTGCGCGGCGAACTCGGCGAAGTTGCCGGAGAAGTTCGACCACCCGTTCACGCCCGGGCCGGAGCCGTGCAGGAACAGCACGGGGGTGCCGGGCCGGTCCGCGCCGGCCTCGTTGTAGTGGAGTTCGAAACGGCCGGCGGTGATCGTCTTCGAGGTCGATTCGAAGAGCTCGGTCTCGGTCGTCGCAGTCACGCGCATGTCCTCCCGGTCGGCCCCGTTGCGGCGCGGACGCCCGCGTGCGGGGCGGGGTGTCGTCGCCCGCCATTGCAACACGTTCTATGCACGCCGGGGGAGGGTGGTGGGCCGATCAGCGGGAGGCACGGGCGACGCGATGGTGCGGCTCCCGGGTGAGGCAGTCGGCGGGGGTGAGACCGGCAGGGCCGGGGCGCCCGGCCCGCTCAGTGCCCGAAGCGGTCCTCGTAGTCGCGGCGGACCGCGTAGTCCTTCTCGCGGGCCCACCAGTCCGCCAGATCGGGGTCCAGGCCGTGCGCGCGCATGCGGTGACGCCGGTACACGCGGTTGAGCACGATGGCGAAGTAGATGAACGGAAGGAAGATCGGCAGCGTCATCCCCACGTGCACGTAAAGACTTGCGGGGATGAGCCACAGCAGGCCCAGACCCACGAAGGCCGGCAGGATCAGCCGTATCGCCATGCGGGCGCCGGCACCCGGGCCGCCCAGGTCGCGGATGACCCACTCGTCCATCGAGCGCGGCAGGACCTTGCCGTAGGAGTAGGCGAGGTACTGCCAGGGATTCGGGCGCTCGCGCGCAGTGCGGGGGCCGCCACGGCTCATGTGATCGATCCTGTCGTCCGCGGCCCGTCAGGCTACGGGCTTCTACTGCGACATCCTACTGTTCACGCCGTGGCCGTCCCCGCTCTGCTCGACGGGTCCGCCGCGCTCTGCTCAACGGCGAGACGGACGGCGTCCGCGCCGATTAGCGTGGACGGATGAACGCACTGCAGCGGCGGTACCGGGCGACCGGCGCGGATCTGCCTTACGGCGACCCGCTCCCCGCGCACGGGGTCGCCATGGAGGGGTACTTCTGGCGGTTCACCGCGCCGGACACGGGCGAGGTCGTGATCGCGCTGTGCGGGGTGAACAGTGCCGGCCGCGCCGGCGACGAGTGGGCCACCGTGGGGCTGGCCGGGCATCCCGGCGGCTTCCTGCGCACCGCTGCGCACCCGGAGGCGTCCGCCGAGCCGCACCGCCTCGGCGCCCGCGCAGGCACCGTCTTCGAGGCGAACGACCAGCGGGTGCGTGTGGACCTGGGCGCCGACGCCCGCCTGGACGTGACGGTCACGGGGCACGTGCGGTGGCCGCGCCGCCGGTTCGGCGGGTCCAGTGCGTTCCAGTCGGTTCCGGCGCTCAACCAGTACTGGCATCCGTGGCTGCTCGGCGGCACCGCGCAGGGGTCCGCGACGCTGGGCGGCCGCACCGTCGATCTCACCGGCGCACAGGTCTACGCGGAGAAGAACTGGGGCCGGGAAGGCTTCCCCGGCTCCTGGTGGTGGGGGCAGGCCCACGGGTTCGCCGAGCCCGGGGCGTGCGTCGCCTTCGCCGGCGGCGAGGTGACCGCCGGGCCGCTGCATACGGAGGTGACGGCGCTGGTGGTGCGGATGCCCGACGGCACGACCCTCCGGCTGGGCAACCCCGTGGTCTCGCCGGTGCGGGCCGTGGTCACCGACGAGAGCTGGTCGCTGCGGGGCCGGGGAGGCGGTTGGTCGGTGCAGCTGGATGCGTCCTCGCCGCTGGCGGCCGCGCACGTGCTGCCGGTGCCGCTGCCGACGGAAAGGCGCAACGTGCCCGGCGCCATCGAGCATCTCGCCGGACGGCTGTCGGTGACGGTGCGGCGGCGCGGCCGGATCCGATGGCGCGGCGAGTCCCGGCTGGCCGCGCTGGAACACGGGGGCATCGCGCGGGCGCGGGCCGAGGTCGCGCGCCGCGGGCACGGAACCGAGGCGACCGGCGCGGCGCCCACGGCGTGACGGTGGCCCCGCCGCGGCGGGGCCCTGTGCAGGTTCCGGCGCGACGGCGCTGGAATGACGCACGGGACAGGCGCCCGGGTCATCCCGGACGCCGGCCCCTGCGCCTCTCCGGCCGCAGTCAGTGTTTTGCGGCGTTCGCCACTATCACGTCGTGCAAGTACTGCGCCAGCCCCGGAGCGACATCGTCGTAGTGCGCGGCGAAGCGCTCGTCCGCGATGTACATCTCCGCCAGGCAGCACTGCATCTCATAGGAGCAGTCGTAGAATCTCTCGATGCTCGCGCGGTGGCGCTCGGCCAGCGCGTCGGCCCGCCCGTCGCCGGCGGGGACCCCGTCGGCGAGCGCCG
>CAYVJJ010000386.1:0-2937 GCA_964451655.1 uncultured Mycobacteriaceae bacterium
CGCGCCCTCGTCTGATACCGCGCCCCGCGCCCTCAGCCGATACGGCGCCCCGCGTGCCCGGGCCGATCCCGGGGCGCGCGGGAGGGACGTGCGGGGCGGCGACATTACACTCGTCGCATGACCTCCGAGTCCGCCTCGCCCGCGACCGCACCGGGCTCCGCGACCCCTGCGTCCAGCAACAACATCCCTGCGTCCAGCACCGACACGTTCGCGTCCAGCGCTGACACCCCCGCGTCCAGCATCTACATCGCCTCGGCCGAGGGGAACACCGGCAAGTCCGCCATCGCGCTGGGCGTGATGCACATCCTGGCCGCCTCGGGCGCACGGGTCGGCGTGTTCCGTCCCATCACCCGGTCGTCGGACCGCCCGGACCATATCCTGGAATTGCTGCTGCGGCACGCCACCGCCAGCCTCGACTACGACGACTGCGTGGGCGTCACCTACGACCAGGTGCACGCGGATCCGGAAGCGGCGCTGGGGGAGATCGTCACCCGGTACCACGAGGTGGAGGCCTGTTGCGACGCGATCGTGGTGCTGGGCAGCGACCACACGGACGTCGTCAACCAGTCCGAACTCGCGTACAACGCCCGCATCGCCGTGAACCTGGGCGCGCGCGTGCTGCTGGCGGTCAGCGGCAGGGACCGCGGCCCGGAGGAGACGGCGGCGCTCGCCTCGCACAGCCTCGCCGACGTCCGCTCGGCCCAGGCGCACGCGGTGGGGATCGTGGCCAATCGGTGCGACCCGGACGCGCTCGACGCGGTGACCGGGGCGCTGGGCGGGCTGGGCCTGCCGGCGTGGGCGCTGCCGGAGGTGCCGATGCTGTTCGCGCCGACGATGGCCGAGCTGTGCGATGCGGTGGGCGGCACCGTCTATTCGGGCGACCCGGCCCTGCTGGACCGTGAGGCCGTCAGTGTGATGGTCGGCGGTATGACCGCCGAGCACATCCTGGAGCGCATCACCGAGGGGCAGGTGGTGATCGTGCCGGCGGACCGCTCCGACGCGCTGCTGGCGCTGGTGGCCGCGCACGGGGCGGAAGGGTTCCCGTCGCTGTCGGGGATCATCCTCAACGGCGGTCTGCAGCCGCACCCGGCGATCGACGCCCTCGTCAAGGGCACCAAGCCCCGGCTGCCGCTGATCAGTTGCGAGCAGGGCACCTACGCCACGGCCGCCATCGCCTCGCAGACGCGCGGGCAGATGACCGTCTCCGCGCTGCGCAAGGTGGACACGGCGCTGGACCTGATGGAGCAGCACGTCGACGGCGACGCCCTGCTGGACCTGATGCGGCTGGAGATCCCGGAGGTGGTGACGCCGCAGATGTTCCAGTACCAGCTGCTGGCGCGCGCCCGGGCGGACCGCCGCCGCATCGTGCTTCCGGAGGGGGACGACGACCGGATCCTGCGGGCGGCGGGCCGGCTGATCCGCCGCGGCATCGTGGACCTGTCGATCCTGGGCGACGAATCGCGGGTGCGTCAGCGCGCCGCGGAGCTGGGGCTGGAGCTGGACGGGGCGCAGGTGATCGACCCTGCACGGTCGGGTCTGCGCGAGAAGTACATCGCCGAGTATGCGCGGCTGCGCGCCCACAAGGGCGTCACCGAGGATCTGGCGGTGGAGTTCATGCGCGACCCGTCGTACTTCGGCACGATGATGGTGCAGATGGGCGAGGCCGACGGCATGGTCTCCGGGGCGGCGCACACTACGGCGCACACCATCCGCCCGGCGTTCGAGATCATCAAGACCGAGCCGGACGTGTCGACGGTGTCGTCGATTTTCCTGATGCTGCTCGACGACAGGGTCCTGGCCTTCGGCGACTGCGCCGTCGTACCGGACCCCACCTCCGGGCAGCTCGCGGACATCGCGGTGTCCTCGGCGCGCACGGCCGCCCAGTTCGGGATCGACCCGCGGGTGGCGATGCTGTCGTACTCGACGGGTGAATCCGGCTCGGGCGCCGACGTGGACAAGGTGCGCGAGGCGACGGCACTGGTGCACGGGCGTGATCCGGACTTCCCGGTGGACGGCCCGATCCAGTTCGACGCGGCAGTCGAACCGTCGGTGGCGCGATCGAAGATGCCGGATTCCCCGGTGGCCGGCCGCGCGACGGTGCTGGTGTTCCCGGACCTGAACACCGGAAACAACACCTACAAGGCAGTGCAGCGCACTGCGGGCGCCGTCGCGATAGGGCCGGTGCTGCAGGGCTTGCGCAAGCCGGTCAACGACCTCTCGCGCGGGGCGCTGGTGGAGGACATCGTCAACACCGTGGCGATCACCGCGGTGCAGGCGCAGGAGCTGGGCGCCGCGGGCACGGCGGCCGCCGAAGGGAAGGACGCGTGATGAGCGGGCTGGTGCTGGTGATCAACTCCGGGTCGTCGTCGATCAAGTACGAGTTGATCGACGTGCCGGAGCGCACGACCGTGGCCTCCGGGCTCGTCGAGCAGATCGGGGAGCCGGAGGGCCGGCTGACCCACCGCTACGACGGGCGCACCACCGAGTGGACGGGGGAGATCGCCGATCACACCGCGGGTCTCACGCTGGCGTACCGGACATCGGCGGAGGCCGGGCTGGACCTGGATGAGGCGGGCGTGGCCGCGGTGGGGCACCGGCTGGTGCACGGGGGCCGCGTGTTCACCCGTCCCACGCTGATCACGCCGGAGGTGGTGCAGACCATCGAGCGGCTGGCCGACCTTGCGCCGCTGCACAACCCGGCCAACATCATCGGGATCGAGGTAGCGCAGGAGCATTTCCCGGACGTGCCGCATGTGGGCGTGTTCGATACGGGTTTCTTCCACACGCTGCCCGCCGCCGCCGCGACATACGCGATCGACACCGCGGTGGCCGACGAGTACGACGTGCGGCGCTACGGTTTCCACGGCACCTCCCACCAGTATGTGAGCGAGAAGACGGCGCGGCTGCTGGGGCGCCCCTACGACGAGATCAACACGA
>CAYVJJ010000387.1:0-2933 GCA_964451655.1 uncultured Mycobacteriaceae bacterium
CCGGCGCGGCACCCGCGGCCAGAACACCCGCCGCCCGATCAGCAGCAGGATCGCCGGCAGGAACGTCATCGTCGCCAGCAGCGATCCGACGATGCCGAGGGCGGCGATGGGCCCCAGGCTGCGGTTGGACTGCAGGTCCGACAAAAGCATGCACAGCAGGCCCAGGATCACGGTGCCCCCGGACGCCGCCACCGGCTCGATGGTGGCGCGCCAGGCACGGCGCATCGCCGCGACGCGGTCCGCCGCGCGGCCGAGCTCCTCGCGGTAGCGGGCCACCAGCAGCAACGCGTAGTCGGTGGCGGCGCCGAACACGAGGATGAACATGATCCCCTGGCTCTGCGCGTCGATGCTCAGCACCCCGTTGTCGACCAGGGCGTAGACCACCAGCGACGAGACTGCCAGCGCGCAGACCGCGGACAGGAGCACCACGACGGGCAGCAGCGGGCTGCGGTAGACGATCACCAGGATCACCAGCACCACGCAACCGGCGACCACCAGCAGCATCCCGTCGATCCCGGCGATGGCGTCGGTGAAGTCGGCGACCATCCCGGCCTCGCCGCCCACGTGCACACTCAGCCCGGCGGGGGCATCGCGCTCCAGGTCCGCGCGCAGGGCGGAGATCTGCCCGGCGAGCCTGTCGTCGGGGACCACGCCCAGCCCGCCGACCAGCGCGGCGCCGTCGGCCGAGGGCAGGGGCCCCAGCACGTCGTCGCCGAAGGTCCCCGTGCCCGCCTCGCCGTTCAGCACCCCGCCCAGGAACGCCCTGTCCGCGGGCGTCACCCCGCCCTCGCGGACCGCCACCACCGCCACCGAGGCGGTGTCGTCGCCCCGCATCTCGGTGATGCTGTGCAGGACATGGGCCGACTCGGCGGATTCCGGCAGCCACGCTGCGCTGTTGTTCTGCTGCAGGCCGGACAGTGCGCCGATGGCGCCGCCGCCGACGCCCGCCAGCGCCACCCAGGCGAGCAGGACCAGTGCGGGCAGCAGTGTGCGGAGCGTGCGCGGGCGGCGGGGCGCCGGACTGCGGGACTCCACGGGCATGACTGTAACCCGCGGTGCGGGTGTCCGGGTGCGTCACGTCACCGCGGCGGCTCCGGCGCCCGCCGTGCGTCAGTGCGCGAAGTGGCGCGCCCCCGTCAGGTACATCGTGACGCCCGCGGCCTCGGCGGCCTCGATGACCAGCTCGTCGCGCACCGACCCGCCCGGCTGGACCACGGCGCGCACACCGGCCTCGGTGAGCGCCTCCAGCCCGTCGGGGAACGGGAAGAACGCATCCGAGGCGGCGACCGATCCCGCCGCACGCTCCCCCGCGCGGCTCACGGCGAGCCGCGACGAGTCGACCCGGTTGACCTGCCCCATGCCGACCCCCACGGTGGCACCGTCGTGCGCCAGCAGGATCGCGTTGGACTTGACCGCCCGGCAGGTGCGCCACGCGAACGCCAGGTCCACCAGCGTGGCCTCGTCGGCGGGCTCGCCCGCCGCGAGGGTCCAGTTCGCGGGGTCGTCGCCCTCGGCGGTGAGCGCGTCGCGCTCCTGCACCAGCAGTCCGCCGCCGATGGGCTTGAGCTCCAGGCCCGCCGCGGCCGGCTCCGGCGCCACCAGCACCCGGATGTTCTTCTTGCGCGCAAGCACGTCCACGGCGCCGTCGGCGTAGGAGGGGGCGAGGATCACCTCGGTGAAGATCTCCGCCACCTGCTCGGCCATCTCCACGGTGACCTCGCGATTGGCCGCGATGACCCCGCCGAACGCGCTGACCGGGTCGGACGCGTGCGCCTTGCGGTGGGCCTCGGCGATGGCGCCCGGCCCGCCGGCGGTGGCGATCGCGATGCCGCACGGGTTGGCGTGCTTGACCACCGCCACGCACGGCTGCGCGTGGTCGAACGCCGCCCGCCATGCGGCGTCGGAGTCGGTGTAGTTGTTGTAGGACATCTCCTTGCCGTGCAGCTGCTCCGCCTGCGCGAGACCGCGCGGACCGCCCTGGCCGATGTAGAGCGCGGCCTTCTGGTGCGGGTTCTCGCCGTAGCGCAGCGGCCGCGCCCGGTGCCAGGTCGCCCCCTGCCAGGCGGCGAGCCCGGCGGGCGCGTCCGGCTCCGTCCTCCCGGTCATCCAGCCGGCCACGGCCACGTCGTAGTCGGCGGTGTGCCGGAAGGCCGCCGCGGCCAGCGCGGCGCGCTCGGCCAGGCTGAAGCCGCCGTTCTGCGCCGCCGACACCACATCGGCGTAACGGTCCGGGTCCACCACGACGGCCACCGACGGATGGTTCTTGGCGGCGGCGCGCACCATCGACGGGCCGCCGATGTCGATCTTCTCGATGCAGTCGGCCTCCGAGGCGCCCGAGGCGACCGTGTCCGCGAACGGGTAGAGGTTCACCACCACCAGCTCGAACGGCTGCACCTCCAGGCCGTCGATCTGCTCGAGGTGGGCGGGCTTGCGGGTGTCGGCGAGGATCCCGGCGTGCACGCGCGGGTGCAGGGTCTTCACCCGCCCCTCGAGCACCTCGGGGAAGCCCGTGAGCTCCTCGACCTTGGTGACGGGCACGCCGGCACCGTCGATCGCGGCGGCGGTCGACCCGGTGGAGACGATCTCCACGCCCGCCGCGTGCAGCCCGCGCGCGAGGTCCTCCAGGCCGGTCTTGTCGTAGACGCTGACCAGCGCGCGCCGGATCGGCCGGCGGTCCTCGTCGCTGTGCCCGGTCATCGGAACCTCACTCACAAGATCACGGCCTTCCGTCCGTCGATGCTGATGCCGCGCGCGGCGACGGCCGAGACGACCTCGACCAGCAGCCGCCGCTCCACGGCCTTGATGCGCTCATGCAGGGTGGCCTCGTCATCCCCCGGCTCGATCACGACCGCCTCCTGCGCCAGCACCGGTCCGGTGTCCACGCCCTCGTCCACCAGGTGCACCGTCGAGCCGGTGACCTTGGCCCCGTAGGC
>CAYVJJ010000388.1:0-2922 GCA_964451655.1 uncultured Mycobacteriaceae bacterium
GCTGGAACAGCGGCTTGGGGGTGTCCTTCATGGTGATCCCCGCGTCGGCGGCGAAGGTGGTGCCGGCGCGGTCGGTCAGGCGTCGCAGATCCGTCATATGGCCCGGGTACCCCGATGCGGGGGCCGTTACGCGTCGGGGTACCCGGGCAGAGTCACCACACGCAGAGTCACCACACGCAGACGCAACGCGGGCCCGGCGCCCCTTACCCGATATCGAGCACGAGCTTGCCGGCGTTGTGCCCGTCGTCGAGCAGCCGGTGCACCTCGCCGATGTCGTCGAGCGGGCGCGTCTGCGCGATCAGGGGCCGCGCCTGCCCGCGCTCGAACAGGGGCGTCATCTCCTCCAGCCGCCGGCGCTCGCGCGTCAGGAAGATGCCGTGGAGCGACTGATTGCGCTGATACAGGTCGTCGAGCCGCCCCTCCGGCGCGAGCACCGTCGCGACATGCCCGCCATCGCGCGCGGCGGCCAGGCTCCGCGCCACGTTCTTCCCGCCGACCGTGTCGAGCACCGCGTCGACGCCGGTTCCGCCGGTGTGATCGCGGCACACACCGACGAAGTCCTCGCCTGTGTAGTCGATGGGGACGGCGCCGAGGTCCTGCAGCAACTGCTGGTGCCGCGGACCCGCGGTCGCCAACACACGTGCGCCCGCCGCGTGCGCGAACTGGACGGCGAACGATCCGACGCCGCCGGAGCCGCCGTGCACCAGAACGGTCTGCCCGGGCCGCACCGACAGCCGCCGTATGATCGCCTCCCACGCGGTCCCGCCCGCCAGAGGTATGGCGGCGGCGTCGGTGAAGGACAGCGCGGGCGGCTTCGGGGCGACGATCTCCGCGGCGGCGACGTGGTACTGCGCATATGCGCCGCCACCGTCGGCGAGTTCGGAGGTGTAATAGACCTCGTCGCCGACGGCGAAATCCACCACGCCCTGGCCGGTGTCCTCGACGATCCCGGCCACATCGCTGCCGAGCACCGCGGGCAACGGCAGGCTCGGAATGGCCGCGCCCTCACGGATCAGGGCGTCCACCGGGTTGGCACTGGACGCGAGTACCCGCACCAGTACCTCGCCGGGGCCGGGGCGGGTCGTGTCGACGTCCTCCACGCTCAGTTGCGCGGGTCCGCCGAACTTCCTCAGCACTGCTGCCTGCATCACGCCTCCGTTCGGGTCGGGCGGTGTGCACGTCCGCTCGGGCGCCTACCCGCAGCGGTGCGTTCCGAAACCGCCGGGTCACCGACATCGCCGGGGTGTCCTGCGGCGGCACGTCGTCGCGTCGCCGTCGCTGTGCCTGCGTACGGGAATTGCGCACCCGTGCATCCGGGCGTGGGTCCGTGCACGATGGTGTGTACCCGCGACGGTCGAGCGACATGGCCGTCGCCGGCGGCCGTAGGGGGCGGCTGCGCTCGGCGACCGGGTCGACGGACGGGCGCCGGGCCTGGGCCGACCGAGCGAGAAAGGAGCCTGCCGTGACCGGGACCGCGATCCCCGACGACCTGCCGTTCCGGCTGGCCGACATGGCCCGGGACCTCGTGGTGGAGCGCACAGTGGAGGAGACCCTCGGTCGCATCTCGTCCCACGCCGTGCACATCGTCGAGGGGTGCGAGGCGGCGGGCATCCTGGTCGTGCGCGGCGGCCGGCCTGAGACTCTCGCCGGTACCGACCACGTCGTAGTGGCGTCGGACCGGATGCAGTACGAGGTGGGCGAGGGGCCCTGCATCGACGCGGCTGGGAACAAGGCGCAGGTCTACCGCATCGCCGACATGCACGCTCCGCAGGACAGGTGGCCGCACTACGCGCCGCGGGCCAGGGCGCTGGGTGTCGGCAGCATGATGGGTTTCCTGCTGTACACGGATCAGGAGGACGACCTCGGTGCGCTGAACCTGTACTCGTCGCGGCCGAACGCGTTCACCGAACGCTCCGAGCAGGTGGGGTGGCTGCTGGCTTCGCACGCCGCCGTGGCGTTCTCCACCGCCCGGACGCAGGCGCAACTGCGTGAAGCGATCGGCACCCGCCAGACCATCGGCGAAGCGGTGGGCATTCTGATGGCCCGCTACGGACTCGATGAGTCGGGGGCATTCGACACCCTGGTGAAGACGTCGCAATCCCGCAATATCAAGGTCCGGGAGCTGGCCGAGGCCATCACCACCGGTGGCGAACTGTGACGGTGCGCCGGTTTGTACACCGTTCGCACGAGTATCCGTGAAATTTGCCGGCACGTCGGTGAGCGGCCGGGCAGGTGATCTTCGACGTCCAGCGGGAGACGGGCCCCTGCATAGTCGTGATAGTCGTGGCCACCACGCATAGTCGTGGCCGCTCTGCGGAATCGAGCTGATCCGGGTCTTTTGCCGCAACAGAGGGCGCCGACGTGCGAACCGTTCACCCGGGAACGTGCACCCGCAGCACGTCGCCGAGTTCCGTCGTGACGGCCAGGTCGCCCGCGGCGCCCGGAATCGGGGCGACGGCGGTCATCGGTTGGCCGGCCGCTATGACGCAGGATCCTCCCGTGTCGGGGTCCACGCGGACCAGTTTCCCGGCCGTGGTCGCGACGTAGAGTCGGCCGTCGGAACCCGCGGTGAGGTCGTCGGGCAATGCGGGGACCCCCGGGCCCACGGTGATGTCGGCGGCCACGCCGGCGTCGTCGGGGGCGTCGATGGGGATCCGGAGGATCCTGCCGCTGAGGCTCTCGGTGATCGCGACGTACACTGCGTCGCCGATCACCTGGACGCCGTTGAACTCGGCGCCGTTCACCAGGCCCGTGCCGTCGCCCAGACGCGGTGCGCGCGAGCTCCATCCGTCGTCGATGGAGCCGTCGGGCCGCACGCGGATCACGCCCCGCGCCGAGTCGCCCACGTAGAGTGCGCCGTCCGGGCCGAATGCGAGGCCGTTGGGCATCCCGAACCCCGACGCGAACACCTCCGGCGGTGCC
>CAYVJJ010000389.1:0-2919 GCA_964451655.1 uncultured Mycobacteriaceae bacterium
TGCGCACCGACTGGAACGAGCCGATCACCACCAGCGGCGCGTCCCAGTCCCAGAACCGCAGTGTGGGCGGCCTCTCCCCCAGCGCCACCTCGCGCGTGATCACCTCGTCCAGGGCCACGTGCATCGCCGGGTCCAGCACCACCGGGTCGACGACGTCGAAGGTGTGGTCGTCCCAGCCGGTGGCGCGGCCCAGCGCGCGACGGATCGCGATGCCCACCGCCTCGGGCGAGAAGCCGATCATCGACACGTCTTCACGCAGCGCCCCGCCGATGGCCTGGCCGAGCTGGGCGGCGTCCGCGGTCACGGGCATCCCCGTCACCGCGGCATTGAGGTCCTCGAGAGCGTCGTCGGGTTCGAGGAAGAAGTCGCCGGACACGTGCACCCGCGACAGACGGCCGCCGGACACTTCCACTTCGGCCGCGACGAGCTTCCCGCCGGGCACCTTGTATTCACCGCGCATACCCCCAACCTAGTGCCGCGCCGCTACTGCCCGCCCGGACCGCACTCCCCGGTGCAGACGCGGCCCGTCCCGGTGCCGACGTCCGCCAGCCGCCGTGCGAGGTCCGCGCAGAGCTGCGCGAGCCGACTCGGCCACTCAACGCGGAATCCGATGCCCTGCAGCGCGAGCCGCATCACCAGCGCGCCCCAGTCCGCGGCCTGCATGCGCACCCGGTAGCGGTCATGCCCCAGCGCCTCGACTTCGTAGGTGTGGAAGCGCAATGCTTCCTCGAGCCCGTCCCGCCGGGCGTCCACCAGCAGGCTTCCGTCATGCCACGATTCGCGCACGTGGTCGTGGAACCGCTCCCGCACGGAGGGCGGCATGCCGGTCGTCCCCCACCGGGGCCCGCGGGAACGGCGGGCACCGTGGATCCCGTCCAGCCGCCGCATCCGCCATCCGCCGCGCTGCCCGTAGTGGCCGATCACATACCAATGCGGATACCGGAACACGACGCGGTACGGCTCGAAGTACTCCGTCCTGTGGCGGTCCAGGTGCTCCGTGTACCTCCACCGCACGCCGCTCCGGGTCGCCACCGCCTCCGTCAGCACCTCCAGAAGTTCCTTGTCGACGTGCGGGGGAGGCTGGATGTACGGGATGACCCGCGCTGCCTCGGCCTCCGTCCGGTGCCGCAGACGCTCCGGCAGGAACCGGTCCACCTTCTCGAGCGCACTGCACGCCGCGCCGTCGAAGGCGCCGTCCGCGAGCGGCGAGGCCGGGTCCCGGGTGCCCGCCACGATCGTCAGCCCGACGGCCATCGCCACCGCCTCGTGATCGCCGAGCGCCATCGGCGGAATCCGTTCGCCCGGCACCATCCGGTACCCCTCGGACGGGCCGGGCCTGGTGCGGAAACGGAAACCGAGACCCCGCAGCCGGCCGATGTCGCTGCGGACGGTCCGCGTGGTGGTGCCCAGCCGATCCGCGAGCTCCGCACCGGAGACCCCGTCCTCCGACTGCAGAATCATGATCAAGTCGAACATCCGCCGCGCCGTATCCCCCATGCCTCGGATTCTCCCCTGGGAGTGGCGGAAGAGAACACGTCAAGCGGCGTGTCTGTGGATATCCCGCCGTTTCCCACAGACCCGCTGGTGGAGACTGTCCGGTGGCCGCATTCCGTGGTATGCGAATCCGACACGCGGGGCCCGAATTCTTCCGCATCCCCTAGCCTGCCTCCCCACGCGCGCGTCCCCCGGCCCGCGTCTTCTAGAGCCCTCAGACCCGCCGCGCGTCCCGCTCCGCCGGGCCCCGACGCCGCTGCTATACCAGCGCGACAGCGACTCCCTCGCCCGCCGCCACCGTGCCTGCGTTCACGTGCACGGTGCCCCGCCCGTCGGCTCCGGCCGTGTAACTCCACTCGCCCGTGCCGCCGGGCCCGGGATCGGCGAAACCCGCACCGTCCGTGGGATCGACACGCCGCGTCGCCGTTCCGCTCACCATCACCGCCCGGGGTTCGGCGACTCCGTCGAAGCGCACCGCGACCGTGCGCTCCGCCGGCATTCCCCCCGGCGCGCCGCCCCGCCTGCCGAACGCCAGCACGCGGTCGGTGTCCGACCACACGAGTTCGGTCCGCGCTCCCCCCGCGTCGAGTCCGCCGGGCGTCGAGTCGTCCTCGTACAGCTGCGCGTGCCCGTCCGCGCCGGGGAACACCCGCAGCAGCAGCGGGCCGCCCGCGACCGGCGCCTCGCCGGCCGGATGCAGCGGCACAACCGCACCTGCGCGTGCGAACACCGGCGCCCGGTCCAGCGGGACGGCCAGGTCCTTTTCGGCGGGTCCGATGTGGCGGTCGCCGGTGAACACGTCGACCCACTCGCCGGGCGGGAACCAGACGCGCTTGACCGCCGGGTCTCCGGGCACGCCGACGGGCGCCACCAGCAAATCGTCGCCGAGCATGTACTGGCGGTCGTAGGCGTAAGCCTGCTCGTGATCCGGCCAGGACAGGTACATCCCGCGGGCAAGGGGTTCCCCGGTGTCGTAGCTGCGTCGCCCCAGCGTGTAGAGGTACGGCACAAGGGCGGCGCGGGACCGCATGAACTCGGCCGCGATTCCGTGCACGGGCTGCGGGAACTCCCACGGCAGCCGTCGCGGGTCGCCGCGGTCCGGCGTGCCCGAGTGCAGCCGCATCACCGGTGAGAACGCCCCCGCCTGCACCCAGCGCGCGTACAGGGCGTCATCCAGCGGCCCCTGGAAGCCGCCGATGTCGTGGGAGACGTACGGCATCCCCGCGTTGCCCTCGGCCACGGTGAACCGGGTCTGGAAATCCAGCATCTCCCAGGAGGTCACGGTGTCGCCGGTGAAGTGGATCGTGGAGCGGTGCTCGCCCCACGGGCCCGGCCGCGCGCCGGCCCAGTCCTGCCAGGATCCGCCCGCGCGCGAGAGCACCGGCCACCGGCTGCCCCGCGCCCGCGAGCGTTCGCCGTAGCGGG
>CAYVJJ010000390.1:0-2914 GCA_964451655.1 uncultured Mycobacteriaceae bacterium
GCCCGCAGAGCGGCCGCGCTGACGATCGCCACCCGGCCGACCGCACAGCCACCGATAGCACAGCCACGGACCGCGCAGTAGTCACGGAGGGCCGGACAGCATGAGCACCGAAACCGCAGCGTCACCGGGGGAAGCCGCCCGCGCCACGTGGACGCCCATGATCGGGCTTTTCCTGGCGCAGATGCTCATGTCGTTCAACGTGGCGGTGCTGCCGGTGTCGTTGGGCGGCATGGTGGACTCCTTCGGCGCCTCGCCCACCACCGTCGCCGGCACCATCGTCGTCTACGGCCTGGTGGTGGCGGCGCTGGTGATGGTGGGCGCCAAGGTCGGCCAGCGCGTCGGCTGGCTCCGGGTGTTCCGGGCGGTGATCGTGCTGTTCGCGGTGTCCTCGGTGATCATGCTCGTGGCACCGAACGTGGGCTGGGCGATCGCCGGGCAGGGTCTCGCGGGTGCCGCTGCGGCGATCATCGTGCCCGCGCTCGTCGCCCTGATCGCCGAGAACTACTCGGGCGACCAGCAGGCCACGGCCGTGGGATCGCTCGGCTCCGCCCGCGCGCTGTCCGGCGTGAGCGCGTTCCTCATCGGCGGCGGGCTGGCCAGCACCGTGGGCTGGCGCCCGTCGTTCGCGATCGTGCTGGGGATCGCGGTGGTGGTGTTCCTGCTCAGCTTCACTCTGCGCGGGGACTCGGGGGACGCCGGGATCGATATCGACGTCGTCGCGGCGATCCTCATCGGCGTCTCCATCGTGCTCATCACGGTCGGATTCCAGAACCTGAATGCGTGGGGCGTGTGGTTCGCCTCGCCCGACGCCCCGGTGGACATCGTCGGCGTCTCGCCCGCGCCCCTGCTGGTGGTCGCGGGTCTGGTGGCCGGGCAGGCGTTCTTCGTCTGGACCCGCGCGCGGGTGCGCGCGGGCCGGACGCCGCTGGTGGACCTGTCGGTGCTCGGTTCGTCGAACGAGCGGGCGGCCGTCTACGCGATGTTCATCGTCGTCGCCATGGAGGCGGCGCTGAACTTCACCGTGCCGCTCTACATCCAGATCGTGCAGGGCCGCAGTGCATTCGACACCTCGATGGCGATGCTGCCGTTCAACCTGACGGTCTTTTTCACTGCGACGCTGATCGTTCGTCTGTACAAGCGCTTCAGCCCCCGTGCCATCGGGGCGTCCGGTTTCGTGCTCACCACCGTGGCTCTGGTGTGGCTGGCCTATGTGGTGAGCAACAACTGGGAGACGTTCCCCACCATCGTCGGGCTCATCGTGTTCGGCATCGGCCAGGGTGCGCTGGTCACGCTGGTGTTCAACGTCCTGGTCACCAGCGCCCCGAAGGAACTCGCCGGGGATGTGGGCTCCATCCGCGGCACGACGCAGAACCTCGCCTCGGCGGTGGGCACCGCGGTGATCGGCGCCATCCTCGTCTCGCTGCTGTCGATCGGCGTCGGCAACGCGGTGGCGGACGGCACCCGGGTGCCGGACAGCCTCATCGCCCAGGTGGACCTGGACCAGGTGGATTTCGTGCGCAACGATCAGCTGCGTGAGCATCTCGAGGCGGTCACCGACGCGACGCCCGACCAGATCGACCGCGCGGTCGAGGTGAACGAGGACGTGCGTCTGCGGACCCTCAAGTACGGGCTGCTGGTGCTGGCGATCCTCAGTGCCACGGCGATCGTCCCGGGGCTGCGGCTTCCCCGCTACCGCCCGCACGAGATCCCCGACCCCGCGGCGTCGAGCGCCTGACCCGGGACGGAGGAACCGCGTCGTCAGCCGGTGGCACGGCACTCCGAGCACACGCCGAAGACCTCGAGGGTGTGGCCGGGCTCGGTGAAACCGTGCTCCGCGGCCACCGTGCGCGTCCACGTCTCCACGGTGGGGCCGTCGATCTCCACCGTGTAACCGCAGCGCCGGCACACCAGGTGGTGGTGGTGGCCCTCCGAGCAGCGGCGGAAGACCGCCTCGCCGGTGTCGGTGCGCAGCACGTCCACCTCGCCGGTCTCGGCCAGCGACTGCATCGTCCGATACACCGTCGTGAGTGAGATCGAGGCTCCGCGGCCCCGGAGCTCGTCGTGCAGTTCCTGTGCCGAGCGGAACTCGGTGATGTCCTCGAGCAGCGCGATGATGGCGCTGCGCTGTTTGGTGGCGCGCACGCCGACGGCGGGACGGCGCGCGGCGGTCATCGGGGCCCTCCGGCCGCGGGCAGCATCTCGCCGGCGTGGGCGAGGGCGTCTGTCACGATATGGACGAGGTGCTCGTCCACCAGGTGGTAGCGCACCTCACGGCCGTCCCGCTGGCCGTCCACCACTCCCGCGGTCTTGAGTACGCGCAGGTGCTGGCTGATCAGTGGCTGGGGGAGGCCGAGCGTATCCACCAGGTCGTGGACGCAGCAGTCGTGCGAGCGCAGTTGCAGCACGATGGCCATCCGCGCCGGCGCGGACAGTGCCCGCAGCAGCGAGCCGGCCGCGTCGAGCAGCGCGCGCGGCGGCACCTCCGGGTGCGCGACACCGTCGCTGTGGTCGATACCGGGGCCGTCACCGTGACCGGTGCGCCGCCGGTCACCAGCCGGGGCATCATGCAGATCCGCCGTCGTCATGCAAACCATTTTCATATGCAAAATCGCGCATGTCAACGCGGCCGGGTGGTACCCGCGTGCCCCTCCGCACCCGATAGGCTTGCCGGGATCATGTATGCGCCCGCGAGGCGCTCTCACCTGAAGCTCACCCCGATTGGCAGGTAAGTCAGTGGCAGGCAAGTCCAACCGTATCGACACCGTCGTCAACCTGGCCAAGCGTCGCGGCCTGGTCTTCCCGAGTGGCGAGATCTACGGGGGTACGCGCTCGGCGTGGGACTACGGCCCGCTCGGCGTCGAGCTCAAGGAGAACATCAAGCGCCAGTGGTGGCGCAGCATGATCACCGGGCGCG
>CAYVJJ010000391.1:0-2904 GCA_964451655.1 uncultured Mycobacteriaceae bacterium
CGGAGTCGGAAGGAAGAGGATGAGCGAAGGCAGCACCGACCATCTGGTGGGGCTCGAGCCGGTCGACGAGCCGTCCGAATCGGATGCCGCCGCGGCCGAGGGCAATGTCCCCTCGAATGCGGTCACCGGACTCATCAAGGCGATGCGGCCGTGGCAGTGGGTCAAGAACGTCCTGGTGCTGGCGGCCCCGGTCGCGGCCGGCAACGTGTTCGAGTGGGGCGTGCTGTGGCCGGTGCTGGTCGCGTTCGCCGTGTTCTGCCTGGCCGCGTCCGCGATCTACCTGATCAACGATGCGCGCGACGTGGAGGCCGACCGCGCTCACCCTGTCAAGCGTTTCCGCCCGATCGCGGCGGGCGTGCTCCCCGTGGGGGCCGCGTATGCCGCGTCGTCGGTGCTGATCGTCGCGTCGATCGCGCTGTCCTTCGTCACCACCTACAAGCTGGCGATCGTCGTGGCCGTCTACATAGCGGTGCAACTGGCGTATTGCTTCGGGCTCAAACACCAGGCGGTGCTGGACATCTGCATCGTCTCCTCCGGCTTCCTGCTGCGCGCCATGGCGGGCGGCGTGGCGGCGGAGATCGCGCTGTCGCAGTGGTTCCTGCTGATCATGGCGTTCGGATCGCTGTTCATGGCGGCGGGCAAACGCTACGCCGAGTTGCAGTTGGCCGAGCGCACGGGCGCGAAGATCCGCAAGTCGCTCGAGGGGTACACCACCACGTACCTGCGGTTCGTGTGGACGCTGTCGGCCACGGCGGTGGTGCTCTGTTACGGCCTGTGGGCGTTCGAGCAGGACGCGATGCACGGCGGCGTGTGGTACGCCATCTCGATGATTCCGTTCGTCATCGCCATCCTCCGGTACGCGGTGGACGTCGACGGCGGCGTGGCGGGCGCCCCGGAGGACATCGCGCGCCGCGACCGGGCCCTGCAGCTGCTCGCTGTCGCGTGGGTCGTGATCGTCGGCATCGCCGCCTATGTCGTACCGCATATCTGACGGAGGCGGCGCCAGATCCGCTGACGTGGGCGCCGGAGTCCGGTCGTCCGCCACCGACCCTTCGCACAGCACCCCGCGCCGCAGCGGCGGCCCCGCCCACAGCGCCCGCACAGGCACACCGGCCTGGCACGGCGTCCGGGGCAGTCTGCGCGCCGCGCTGACGCGCGTGGGATGGCCGGGTGCGGTGACGGCGGCGGGCATCGTCGTCGCGGCCGCGCTGTTCGGTTACGGGGCGTGGCAACGGCGGTGGATGGCCGACGACGGCCTCATCGTCCTGCGCACCGTCCGCAACCTGTACGCCGGCAACGGCCCCGTGTTCAATGCGGGCGAGCGGGTGGAGGTCAACACCAGCACGGCGTGGACGTACGTGATGTGGTTGTTCGGCTGGATCGCCCGGGCCCGGCTGGAGTACGTGGCCGTGGGCGTGTGCCTGATCCTCAGTGTGCTGGCGGTGCTGTTCGTGATGCTCGGCTCGGCCCGCCTGCTGCGGCATTCCGCGTGGGCGCGCGGGGGCGGCACGGTCCTGCTGCTTCCGGCGGGAGTCCTCGTCTACACGGCCCTCCCGCCGGCCCGCGACTTCGCCACGAGCGGCCTCGAGGTGGGGCTGCTGCTGTGCTGGCTGGGCGCGCTGTGGTGGCTGCTGGTGCGCTGGGCCACCACCGATCGCCCGTCGACGCCGTCCGTGCTCTTCCTCGGGTTCCTCGCGGGCCTGTGCTGGCTGGTGCGGCCGGAGACCGTGCTGGTGGGCGCACCGGTGCTGCTGCTGCTGTTCTGCGTGCGCCAATCGTGGCGGCGGCGGGCGGCGCTGGTGGCGGTGGCCGGCCTGCTGCCGGTGGGGTACCAGATCTGGCGGATGGGCTACTACGCGCTGCCCTACCCGAACACGGCGGTGGCCAAGGATGCCGGCGAGGCCAAGTGGTCGCAGGGCCTGACCTATCTGGGCGACCTGGTGCAGCCGTACGTGCTGTGGGTGCCGTTCGTGGTGCTGGCCGTGATCGCCGCCGTCCTGTGGGGCGCCCGCGCCGTGCGGTGGGTGTCGGTGTCCGTATCGGCGCTGTCGCGCAAGGGGCGCCGGTCGGGTGAGAGCGGCCGGGCGGGGGCGACGGAGGACCCCGACGGCGGCCGCGCTGAGGCCGGCTGCGCTGACGCCGGGTCCTCCGATGCCGCGGCGCACGAGTACCGTCCGCCGCGGCGGCACGCACGGACACTGTCCCGCCGCCTCCGCGGACTCCAGGGCGGCCTGCACTCTCCGACCGCGGTCACCGTCCTGATCCTCGCGGTGGCGCTGGTGTGGCTGGTCTACGAACTGCGTGTGGGCGGCGACTTCATGCACGGCCGGGTGCTGCTGCCGGTGGTGTTCCTGCTGACCGCCCCGCTCGCGATGATCCCGGTACCGCTGCGCCGCCTGCCCCGGGGCACGGCGGTGGGCTCCGCGGTGCGCACCGCCGTGCCGGTGCTCGGCTGGGTCGGGGTGATCGCGTGGGCCCTGTCGATCGTCAACATCGCAGGGCCGGCGCGGCCGGGAACGCTGACCCGCGACGGCATCGTCGACGAGCGGGCGTTCTACGTGACCGCCACCGGGCACGCGCACCCCATCACCTCGCAGGACTACCTGGACTTCCCGCGCATGCACGCGCTGGTGGACACCATCCGGGCCACGCCGCACGGAGGGCTGCTCATCCAGAACGGCAGCCTCAACTCGTGGACGGTCATACCCCCGGCGGACCCGCCGCCGCCCCCGGACCAGGCGCAGCACGCGGTGTACTTCATCAACCTGGGCATGCCGGGGATGAACACACCGCTGAACGTGAAGGTGTACGACACCGTGGGCCTGGCGTTCCCGCCGGCCGCGCACACACCCCGCCTGGCCTACGGACGCATCGGGCATGACAAGAACCTGCCGCCGGATTGGC
>CAYVJJ010000392.1:0-2898 GCA_964451655.1 uncultured Mycobacteriaceae bacterium
CCGACGACTCCGGGCGCACCGGCCGCTGGGTGGGCGTGGACGTGCCGGACTTCGAGCCGACCAAGTCCCCCGACTACCGGCCGCCGGAGGGCGCGCTGGCCGAGGACGCCCTCGGCGGCGACGAGCCGTTCATCATGCAGGACGACGGCCGCGCCTGGCTGTTCGCGCCCACCGGCCTGGCCGACGGCCCCATGCCCACGCACTACGAGCCGCCGGAATCGCCGCTGCGCAACCCGCTGTACCCGCAGCAGTCCAACCCGGCGCGGCAGACGCACCCCGGCCGCTACAACCGCTACAACCCGGCGCACGGGGCGGCCGGCAGCGAGGTGTTCCCGTTCGTGTTCACCACCTACCGGCTCACCGAGCACCACACGGCGGGCGCGATGAGCCGGACGCTGCCGTACCTGTCGGAGCTGCAGCCGGAGTTCTTCTGCGAGGTCAGCCCCGAGCTGGCGCGTGAGCGCGGCCTGGTCAACGGCGGCTGGGCCACCATCGTCACCGCCCGCACCGCCGTAGAGGCGCGGGTGCTGGTGACCCCGCGGATGAAGCCGCTGCGGGTCGGCGGGCAGGTGCTGCACCAGGTGGGGCTGCCGTACCACTGGGGGCCCAACGGGATCAGCACCGGCGACGCCGCCAACGACCTGCTGCCGCAGACGCTGGACCCCAACGTGTCGATCCCGGCCACCAAGGCCACCAGCTGCGACGTGCAGCCGGGCCGGCGCCCGCGCGGGCCCGCCCTGCTGGAGTTCGTGGAGGAGTATCGGCGCCGCGCGGGCGTGACGCCGGAGACCGGAACGGAGGTGTGACGGCCGTGACCGACCCGACCGCCGACCAGGGCGGCTTCCTGTCGAGCCTGGGGCGCTCGTTCTTCAGCCCCGGCCGCGGCGCGGACCCCGGGGAACGCTTCGACCCCGCCCGCGACGCCGGCTACACCGACCCGCCGCCGCGCAAGGGCTTCTTCACCGACACGTCGGTGTGCATCGGGTGCAAGGCGTGCGAGGTGGCGTGCAAGGAGTGGAACGCGGTGCCCGAGGACGGGATCGCGCTCACCGGCATGTCCTATGACAACACCGGCGGGCTGGGCGGCTCCACGTGGCGGCACGTCGCGTTCATCGAGCAGCCGATCCCCGCGCGGCCCGCCGAGGAACCGGGCCGGCGCCCCGAATCCGTCGACCTGGGCATGCCCACCGCCACGCTCCCCGGCGCCGACCCGGACCAGCGCGAGCACGCCGACTTCCGGTGGCTCATGGAATCCGACGTGTGCAAGCACTGCACCCACGCCGCCTGCCTGGACGTGTGCCCCACCGGCGCGCTGTTCCGCACCGAGTTCGGCACTGTCGTGGTGCAGGACGACATCTGCAACGGCTGCGGCTATTGCGTGCCCGCGTGCCCGTACGGGGTGATCGACCGCCGCGACGCGCCCGGCGACGACCCGGCCGTGGGCCTGGCCCAGAAGTGCACGCTCTGCTACGACCGGCTCTCCGACGGCATGGAGCCGGCGTGCGCCCAGGCCTGCCCCACCCAGTCGATCCAGTTCGGCGACCTCGACGAGCTGCGCGAGCGGGCCCAGGGACGGCTGGACATGCTGGTGGAGTCCGGCGAGACGCAGGCCCGGCTCTACGGGCACGACCCGGACGACGGGGTCGGCGGCACCGGGGCGTTCTTCCTGCTGCTCGACGAGCCCGAGGTCTACGGCCTGCCGCCCGATCCGGTGGTCACCACCAAGGACCTGCCGGACATGTGGCGCCAGGCGGTGCTGGCGGCCGCCACGCTGCTGGGCGGCGCGGCCGCGGCGTTCCTGACAGGCAAGGGGGACCGGCGGTGACCGAACCCGATCTCCGGCGGCGCACCGGCGGCGGCAAGCGCAGGCGGCGGCGCGGCCGCGGCGAGCAGGCGATGGTGCCCGACGCCGAGTTCACCTCCTACTACGGTCGGCCCGTCGTCAAGGCGTCGCCGTGGGAGGCGGACATTCCGGCCTACCTGTTCCTGGGCGGCCTGGCGGGCGGGTCCTCGCTGCTCGCCGCCGGCGCCGACCTGACGGGGCTGCCGCGCCAACGCCGGTCCGCGCGTCTGATCGCCTCCGGCGCGATCGCGGGCAGCCTGTTCGCGCTGATCCACGACCTGGGCCGGCCCGCACGCTTCCACCACATGCTGCGGGTGGCCAAGCCGACGTCGCCGATGAGCGTGGGCACCTGGATCCTGTCCGCCTACGGCCCCTTCAACGGGCTCGCCACAGCCGGAGAGGCGCTGGCGTGGATGCCGGAACCCGTGCGCCGCAGCGCGGTCGGCCGGTTGCTGGGGCGGGCCGCGCGGCCGGGAGGGCTGGTCGCCGCCCTCATCGCGCCCGCCGTCGCCTCCTATACGGCCGTGCTGCTCACCGACACGGCCACGCCCGGCTGGCACGAGGCCAAGCGGGAGCTGCCGTTCGTGTTCGTGGGCTCCGCGGCGGCCGCCTCCGGCGGGATGGGCCTGGTGGCGGGCCCGCTCGAACAGTCCGGGCCCGCGCGGAACATGGCCGTCGGCGGGGCGGTACTGGAGCTCGGCGCCTCGCGGATCATGCAGCGCAGCATGGGGATCGCCGCCGAACCGCTGCACCAGGGCACGGCCGGCACGCTGCACACGGCCGCCACCGCGCTGACCGCCGCCGGCGCCGTGGGGGCCGTGGCAGGGCGGCGCAGCAGGATCGCCAGTGCGGTGTCGGGCCTTGCGCTCACCGCTGGGTCCGTGTGCACGCGGTTCGCGGTCTTCCACGCCGGGCAGGCCTCCGCGCACGACCCCCGCTACACCGTGGTTCCCCAGCGTGAGCGGCGCGACCGGGAGGACGGTGCGGGTGGCTGATCTGCGCGCCGGTTCGTAGGCCGCGCGGACCAGTGAGCGCGTGCCTACGTTTTCCCGGCG
>CAYVJJ010000393.1:0-2881 GCA_964451655.1 uncultured Mycobacteriaceae bacterium
GCCGTCCTCGCCGTCCTCGCCGTCGGCGGCGTCCGCCCGGCCGTCCGTCCGGTCGCCGCCGTCCGTGCCTCTGCGGCGGATGGTCTGCGCGTGGGCGTCCGCTGTCGCGTCGAGAAGGTCCGCCAACGTCGACAGCAGACTCGCCTGTGCGTGCCGGACCGTGTCGCGTGTACTCAGCGGCGCGACCACCAGTGCGACCGCTATACCGCATGCGGCGCCGATGACGGTCTCCTCCAGCCGCAGCATCAGCAGATGCTCGGAGAACTCATGCAGGATGCTGTAGAGCTGGCTGACCATGATCGTGACGAAGAAGATCATGTAGGCATAGTTGATGCGGACCAGGTAGAGGCCGCAGAACATGCTGAGGATGATGACCGCGAGCATCAGCGGGGTGTGACCGGCGGTGAGGTGGGCGCTCCAGATACCGACCACCAGGCCGGTGACGGTGCCGAGGACGCGGTTCGCCGATTTGATGAACGTCTCCGAGCGGCTGCCGGTCCCGGTGAAGGCGATGAATGCGGCGATCACCGCCCAGTAGTACCGCGTGGCGTCCAGCTCGCGTCCGATCCAGATCGCCAGCCCGCAGGCCACGGCGACCTGCACCGCCTGACGGCTGGTGAAATCGAGACGGCCCACCGGGTTCCACCGGTGCGTGCGCGGGGCCACCTCCCGGGCCACCGACGGGCTGCCGGGAAGATTGCCCATGGCGAGCGACACCGCCGGCTCGAACTCCTCGTCCTCCCGGGCCGCCGGATCCGGAGCGGCGGGGGCCTGGCCACCGGCCGGCGTGAGCGCGGACTCCAGCAGACCCATGACCTCCTCGGCGGCCCCGGCGAGCCGCAACGCCGCCACGCGCAGGCGCCCCTCGGGGACGGCGGCGTCTGCGAGCGGGGGCGTCCGCGCTGCGCGGCGCACCGCGCCGGCCCGGTCCGTCACCGCGGAACGGTCCTGCCGGATCACGCCCCGCAGCATGGCGGCCGCGTGCGATGTCAACTCCGCCGGGGCGCCGGCGACCGCCCGGGCGGAGCCGGCGATCCGATCGAGGACGAGCGTCCACTCGAGGGTGCGGCGGCGCAGATCCGCGGCGGTCCGGCCGTGCGGCAGCTCGGTGAGCTCCGCGGACCAGGCCTCGATCATCAGCGCCGTCTCCTGCAGCCGGTCGTGGTGGGCCTCGATCCGGCGCTCGGCGCGGCGTCGCCCCCGCCCGGGCGGGGTCTCCAGCATGACGGCGCAACTGCGGATCAGCTCGACGGCGCGGGCGTCGAAGGCGCGCCGGACGTCGGCCAGGGCGCGGGTGGGCGCGGTGCGGAACACCGTCGAGGAGAGGACCAGCACCCACGCGGCGCCGACGGCGGACGCCCCGATCAGTTCCGGCAGCATACCGACGGTCGGGTGCAGGAAGGCCGCGAAGAAGTAGCCGATCCACAGCATGAACCCGTAGAAGAAGAACGGCAGACCGAACCGCCGGATGTATACGGCGAGGAAGACGACCAGGACGAAGACTCCCAGGAGCGCGGTGGTGTTGCCGGCCAGCACGGTCCCTGCGGTCATTCCTGCGCCGATCGCCACCGGGAAGAACACTGCGGTGCGCGCCTGGACGCCCGGCCGGGACCCGGTCAACGCCATCGAGCCGATCATCGCCACGAGCGCGGACAGGAGCATCGAGACCAGCCGGACCTTCGCGTCCGCATCGATGGCGAGCGCGTAGAGGTAGCCGGGAACCAGCGCGCTCGCCATGGCCCCCGCGCCGGACGCGGCCTGCCGGAGCCGGTTGAATCCGGGATCCGAGCCGCGTAGCAGGTTGCGTTGCCGGGCAAGTAGTCGACGCAGGTCGATCGCCATCCGCAGGATCCTCTTAAGTATCGGTATTATGCCGGTAATCGGTTCCATGCTAGCGGTGCGGGAACCGGAGGCGGTTCGTGCGGTGCGGAAGGATCCGGCGGTATGCGAGGACGTGCTGACGTGAGGGACCAGGAGGCGGGCCTGGGCGCGGCGGGCGAGGAGGCGCTCGACCGTATCGAAACGCAGTCGGCGGTACTGGTGCGCAACTTCGAACTGCTGCGGCGGCGCGGCGGTGCGGCGGGGGAGCTGGACCGTGCGCATTATCTGCTGCTGAGCACGCTCGACGCTGCCGGCTCCTCGGACATCGGAACGTTGGCGGGGGTGCTGGGGCTGGACCCGTCGACGGTGGGCCGGCAGGTGGCCGCGATGGCCGCCGACGGACTGGTCCGGCGCGGTGCCGCCGAGGATGACCGTCGGCGTTCGGTGGTGGTGGCGACCCCGGCGGGAATCGAGCGGATGCGCGCCACCCGTCGCCGCCGTCGCGGGGAGGTGTCGAGTCTGCTGGCGGGGTGGAGCCCGGATGACCTGCAGACGCTGGCGGAGATGTTCACCCGCTACAACGCGGCAGTCACGGAGAAATACGTTCTGGGGGATCGGACGCAGTGATGCGCAGCCGCCCCGGCGGGCGAAGGGGCCCGGCAGTCCATGCCGGGCCCCTCGGACGGTGACGGCGCCGCCGTCAGTTGTCCATGATCACCTCGGTCTGGTCGTTGATGTAGGTGATGTGGGCCTTCTGGAACTCGCTCTGCAGGCCGTTGTCGATCTCGTGCTCGTCGCTGGTCGGGTAGCCGAGCTGCTCGACGCCGCCGTCGGCCATCCAGGCATCCTTGATCTTGCCCTGCACGAAGTGCGCGTCGGTCTCGGGGCTCCAGTAGATCGAAGCGCCCTCGAAGTCGACGAAGTAGCCGCCGCCGGGCGCGGTCTGCTGCTCGCCCTCCGGGTTGCCCAGGTGACCGTTCGGCCCGCCGACCTCCTGGTACTTGTCGGCGATCGGCTGGATGACGGTGATCTCGCCCTGCGGGCCCTGGATCTGGGTCTC
>CAYVJJ010000394.1:0-2880 GCA_964451655.1 uncultured Mycobacteriaceae bacterium
GCTCAACGCCGCCGCATCACCGCCGGCTCCTGCCGGCGCAGCAGCCAGTACACCACGCCGCCGGCGGTCACCGACAACGCCGCCAGGATGCCCACGTCCATCACCCACGAGCCCACGTCGGAGGCGAACAGCGGGTCGGCCCCGAACTTGCCGGGCAGCATCTCCTGCAGGTGCAGGCTGCCCGCCATGGCCCCCAACGCCCACCGTGCGGGCACGAACCACGACAGCTCGGCCAGCCCCGGTATCGAATGCAGCGGCAGCAGTGCGCCGCAGAAGATCACCTGGATGATCGCGATGAGCACCAGCAGCGGCATCGTGACCTCCTCGCGCCCCACCAGCGCCGAGACCACCAGCCCGCCCATCATCGCGGTGAACGCCAGCGCGGCCGAGACGATCAGCAACTCCAGGTGCACCTGCCCCCACACCCCGCCGTACCCTTCCGGGTCCACGTCCACCCCCGCGATCGCGACCCCGGTGAGCACCAGCGCCTGGAGCACGCTGACCGCTCCCAGCACCAGCACCTTGGAGGTCAGATAGGCCGAGCGCGGCAGCCCCACCGCCCGCTCGCGCCGGTACACGGGCCTCTCCTTGACCAGTTCACGCACCGAGTTCGCCGTCCCCGTCAGGACCGCGCCGACGCACAGGATCAGCACGGTGTTCACGGTGTGCTCGCCGTCGAGAGCGCCGCCGGCCAGGGCCCGCGCCATCGCGCCGAGCACGATCGGCAGCGCCGCCATGATCGCCAGGAACATCCTGTCGGACGCGATCACCGCGACGTAGCGGGCGATGAGCGTGCGCACCTGCCCCGCCCACCGCCGCACGGTCAGGCGCCTGTCCGGCGCTCCGCCCGCACCGTCCGCCCCGCGTCCCGCCCCGCCGGCCACATAGCTGCGGTGCAGGTCCGATCCGCGGTACTGGCCGGCCCAGTCGCGGTCGGGGTCGCTCTGGAACGCGTCGAACGCCTCCGGCCACGACTCGAACCCCAGGAATCGCAGCGTCTCCTCCGGCGGCCCGTAGTAGGCGACCCGGCCGCCCGGTGCCAGGACCAGCAGCCTGTCGCACTCCCGCAGGTTCAGCACGCTGTGCGTCACCACGATCACCGTGCGGCCCTCGTGCGCCAGCTCCGCGAGGAGCATCATCATCGCCCTGTCCATGCCCGGGTCCAGCCCGGAGGTGGGCTCGTCCAGCAGCAGCAGCGACGGCTTGGTCAACAGCTCCAGCGCCACGCTGACCCGTTTGCGCTGGCCGCCGGACAGGGTGACGATCCGCTGCGTCCCGCGCCCCTCGATGCCCAGCGCGGCGATCACCTCGTCCACCTGCGCATCGCGCTCGTCGGCCGTGGTGTCCCGCGAGAACCGCAGCCGTGCGGCGAACCGCAGCGCCCGCCGCAGCGGCAGGTGCACGTGCAGGATGTCCTGCTGCGGCACCACCCCGATGCGCTGGCGCAACTCGGCGTACTCGCGGTGCAGGTTCCGACCGTCGTAGAGCACCCTCCCCGCATCCGCCTCCTGCTGGCCGGTCAGCGCGTGCAGCAGCGTCGACTTGCCCGCGCCGCTGGGCCCGATCACACCCACCAGGCACCGCTCGGGAACCGGGAACGACACCGAATCCAGCAGCCGGTGGCCGTCGTCCGCGGCCGTGACCACGAGGTCCTCCACCTCCAGCCACACCCCGTGCGTGTCGTCGAACTCCTCGAGCGCCGAGCCGTCGAGCACGAACATCGCGTACCCGACGCCGATCACGTCGCCGTCGCGCACCGCGGCACGTTCGACGGGGCGGCCGTTGAGGAACGTGCCGCCGTCGCTGTGCAGATCCACGATCTCGTAGCCCGCGCCCGAGCCGGAACCGCGGCGCAGCCGCAACTCCGCGTGCCGGTGCGACACGGTGAGGTCGTCCACCACCACGTCGTTCCCGCCGCCGCGGCCGATCCGCACCCGGTCCCCGCCCAGCACGATGACGCGCTCGGGCTCCGGCGGCCCGTCACCCGAGCCTGATCCCATGAACGAACGATACGCCCGCCGCGCCCCGCCGCGGCCCCCGTTCGCATCCCCGGCGGCCACCTGCCCTTGGCCCCCGCCCCTGCCCTCCGCAGCCGGGCCCTCCGCCGCCGGGGCCTGCCCCTTGCGCCGCCGCCGGGCACAATGGCCGCCGATGGCACACGAACTGATCTGGTACGTCAGCTACGGCTCCAACATGAGCTCCGAGCGGCTGCGCTGCTACATCGAGGGCGGACGTCCCCCGGGCGGCCTGGTGGACCACGTGGGCGCCCGCGACCGCACCCCGCCGGTGCGCGATACCGCCGTCACCCTGCCGGGGCGTGTCTACTTCGCGGGCGAATCCCGCACCTGGGGCGGCGGCATGGCCTTCTACGACCACGACGCGCCAGGCCCCACCCCCGCCCGCGCATACCTGATCACGGTCGGGCAGTTCGTCGACATCGCCGCCCAGGAGATGCACCGCCCGCCGCGGCCCGACGACCCGCTCGAACGGATCGTGCTCGACGGACTTCCCGGCGGCCGGCATTCCACCGGCACGGGACACTACGAGACCGTGATCGCCGTCGGCCGCGAGGACGGCACGCCGATGTTCACCATCACAGCGCCGCACACCATCGACACCGTTCCGCACACCGCCCCCGGCGAGCCCTACCTCGCCACGCTGGCCACCGGCCTCCGCGAATCCCACGGCTGGGACCGCGCCCGCAGCGACCGGTACTTCGCCGCACGCGCCCAGGCACAGCGCTGATCCCGCCACGGTGGCCCGGCTTGCCGGTACCTTGGGCGCCATGACAGCCGCTCACGCACCCCTGGAGATCCTCGACGACTCCGACATCCGCCGCGTCCTGTGCGTGGTGGCCCACCCCGACGACATGGAGTACGG
>CAYVJJ010000395.1:0-2873 GCA_964451655.1 uncultured Mycobacteriaceae bacterium
GGCGCACCTGGACGGCAGACGCATGCAGACGTAATCGGAGGGTTGACGTGAGCTTCACCGACCGCACCACCGGCCGCGGCGCCGGCAACGGGGCCCCTGCGTCCCTGTCCTCGATCCCGCTGTCGGACCTGGACCCTGCAACGGAGGACGCCTCGATCGGCGATCTCGTCAAGAACGCGACCAGCCAGGTGTCCACGCTGGTGCGGGCCGAGGTGGAGCTGGCGAAAGCGGAGGTCACCGGCGAGGTCAAGAAGGCGTTGCAGGGCAGCGTGTTCTTCATCATCGCTGCGACGATCCTGCTGTTCAGCACGTTTTTCTTCTTCTTCTTCCTCGGCGAACTGCTCGACGAGTGGCTGCCGCGGTGGGCCGCCTTCCTGATCGTCTTCGGAATCCAGGTGTTCGCGGCCGCCGTCGCCGGGCTGCTCGGGTACCTGCGCGTACGCAAGCTCCGCGCGCCCAACAAGACCATCGATTCGGTCAAGGAGATCCCCAGTGTCCTGCCATCGGGCGGCAAGCAGGACGCACCGGCGGATTCCGCAGCCTCAGGATCGGTCCACGAGCGGTCGCTGGCTGAAGCCTCCGCGGCCGCGTCGGGCAAGTCCTCGTCCGGCAAGCACGCCCGCTGACACCATTGCATAGCCCGGGCACTCCTGACCGCCGGCCGGGGCCCGCCGCCTCCGTCGAGGGCGGATGCCACTGTGGCTGACGTGAGCATGGGGCCCGATCCGTCCACCGTCCGTCACCCGGGCCCGTGGCGCCACAGCGACGTGCGGGGCAACGGGATCCGTCTGCATGCGGCGGAGACCGGCCCCGACGACGCTGATGCGCCACTGGTGGTGCTCATCCATGGATTCGCCGAGTACTGGTGGTCCTGGCGGCACCAGCTGGTGGCGCTCGGCAACGCCGGATACCGCACCGTGGCCGTGGACCTGCGCGGCTACGGCGACAGCGACAAGCCGCCCCGCGGCTACGACGGCTGGACCCTCGCCGGAGACATCTCGGGGCTCATCCGCGGGCTCGGCCACGACACCGCCACGCTCGTCGGACACGCGGACGGCGGATTGGTGTGCTGGGCCGGCGCCCTGCTGCACCCCGCCCACGTCACCGGCATCGTTCCCGTGTCCGCACCGCACCCGTTGGCCCTGCGCCACGCGACGCTGACCGACGGGCCGCAGCGCGCCGCGATGGCACCGTCCTTCCTGCAGAACCAGATCCCCAGGTGGGGCGAGCGCAGGCTGACCGCAGACGACGGTGAAGGCGCCGCCCGGATCCTGCGAGAGCGGTCCGGCCACGCCTGGACACGCACCGACGACTTCGCGGAGACGCAGCGCCGCATGCGTTCCGCCATCCGGATCGACGCCGCAGCGCACTGCGCCCTGGAGTACCACCGCTGGGCCTTCCGCAGCCAGTTCCGTCCCGACGGTGTCCGATTCCGCGCGGCGATGCGCCGTCCACCCCGCGCGTCCGTGCTGCAATTGCACGGTACCGAGGACCCGTACGTGCTCCCTGCGACGTTCCGGCATTGCACCCGGTGGGCTCCGCAGCGGACCCTGCACGGGCTGCCTACGGGGCACTACGTGCATCAGGAGGCACCCGACGCCACGACCGACGCCCTTCTGGGCTTCCTGCGCCGACGGATCTGATCCCCCGGCCGGCCACCGCCCGGCCCCACTACGCCACGCAGGCCCCTGTGCCGACGGCCCCCGACCATTCCGCCGCGGAGGAGACCTGCGCGGACACCTCGTCGGCCGTGAGGACGAAACCGGTGTCCGGATCGTCCACCGCCGCACCGAACACCACCCCCAGGACGCTGCCGTCGACGGCGACGAGCGGGCCTCCTGAGTTGCCGGAGCGCACGCTGCCGCGGATGGTGTAGACGTCGCGTTTGATCGTCGTCGAATGGTAAATGTCCGGCCCGCTGAGGGTGATCCTGTCGCGTACCCGCGCCGGGCTGGCGGTGAACGGTCCACCACCCGGGTATCCGAGCACCACGGACTCCTGGCCGCTGTGCGCCGGCCCGGACGCGAAGTGCAGCGGCGCCGCCTGGAGTCCGGGCACGCTGAGGATCGCCACGTCCGTGCTCGAATCGAACAGCACCACCGTCGCGGCCAAGGGCCCACCCTCGGTCATCACCGACACCGACGACGTCCCGGCCACCACGTGCGCATTGGTGATGATGCGCTGCGGCGCCACCACGAAGCCCGTCCCCTCGAGTGTCCGCTGGCATCCCGGCGCCTGCCCCCGGATCTCGAAGACGCTCTGCGAGGCCGTCACCACGCCGGGCGCGGACACGGTCGACGGATCAGGCGGAAGCACGTCGGTGATCGGTGTCCGGGTGAACGGCCCCAGAACGTCCGGCAACCCGGAGGTGTCGAGCAGCGACGACAGCCTGCCGGGCACGGATCGCAGCCACGACGGGGCCAGCGCGTCGACGTTGCCGAGCACCCAGGAGCCGCGTACCGCAGCCGCCGCCTCCGTCTGGGTGTTCGTGGCCACCGGGACGGCAAGGAGCCAGGCCGTCACCAGCACGGCCACCGCCTGGAACAGCGCTCCCACCGCCGAGTCGACCAGCCGGACCGCGTGACGCTGCAGGAACCGCCGAGCATAGCGGCCTATGGTGACACCGATGACCTCGCCGATCACCGCGGCCACGACGATCACCACGATCCCCAGCAGGAGCCGGCCGCGGGCGTCGTCCACCCCGCCGACGAGCTGCGGTGTCAGTTCGATACCGACCGCCAGTCCGCCGAGCACCCCGACGAAGGCGAGCGCCGACGCGATCGCCCCGTACCTCCATCCCGACATCGCGGCCAGTACCGCGACGGCGATGACCGCGATGTCGAGCCAGACCGAGCCGGTCACCTCTGCGCGGC
>CAYVJJ010000396.1:0-2858 GCA_964451655.1 uncultured Mycobacteriaceae bacterium
GCGATCACGGAGGTCTCCGCGTCGGTGGCCTCCGAATCCTCGATGAAGTCGCCCAGCGGCGCCTCCTCGTCGGTGCCCACGGGCATGTCGAGGCTGACCGGGTCGCGGCTGTGGTCGAGGAGGTCGGAGATCTTCTCCTTCGGGATGCCGGACTCCGCGGCCAGCTCGTCGTCCGTCGCCTCGCGCCCGAGCTGCTGGTGCAGCTCACGCTTGATGCGGGCGAGCTTGTTGACCTGCTCGACCAGGTGGACGGGCAGGCGGATGGTGCGGCCCTGGTCGGCCATGCCGCGGGTGATGGCCTGCCGGATCCACCAGGTGGCGTACGTGGAGAACTTGAAGCCCTTGGCGTAATCGAACTTCTCCATCGCGCGGATCAGGCCCAGGTTGCCCTCCTGGATCAGGTCCAAGAGTGGCATCCCGCGGCCGGTGTAGCGCTTGGCCAGCGAGACGACCAGGCGCAGGTTGGCCTCCAGCAGGTGCTGGCGGGCCGCCTGCCCTTCCCGGACGACGGCCGCGAGGTCGCGCTTCTTGGCGGCGCCGAGGCGCGGACGGGTCTCCAGGAGGTGCCGCGCATAGAGGCCGGCCTCGATGCGCTTGGCCAGATCCACCTCTTCGGCCGCGGTGAGCAGCGGCGTCTTGCCGATCCCGTTCAGATAGACGCGCACCAGATCCGCAGACGGGCTCTGGGCGTCCAGATCGGCGCGGCTCATCGCGCGGGGGCGGTGGGTCTTCGAAACGCCGGTGTCGGGGCTACTCATGGGGTGCCTCCTGCCTCGTTGATGTCTCACCCGGTTCAACGCGCGGCAGGGGTGGTTTAGTTCCCGGGGTTCCCGAACGGCATGCCTTCTGACCTGCGGTTTCGGCACGCTCTGTCTGAGAAGTTGCTGAGAGTTCGATGTGGATGCGGTCGGTGTCTCTCAGACAGCTGCGGCCCGGGCCCGCCGCGCCTCCCGGCGGCGCGCTCAGGTGTTCCCCGTCACGGCCCGGAGTAAACCGTGGCGCACGAGAGCGGTGACGAGCGCGGCGGCCTCCTCGGTGAGCGCGGCGGGATCGGCACCCCGGGCCGCGGCCAGCAGATCCGCCACCTGGGCCGTCGTGAGCTCCCCGCGCCCCAGGCCGGTCAGCAGCTGCAGTGAACCGGCGTCGAGCTCGTGCTGCCAGCGCGGACCGCCGCCCCGATGCAGCCGGGTGACCACCTCGCGCCAGGTGCCGGCGTCCGGCCCGGCGCCGCCGTCGGCGGGCAGATACACCCGCTCCAGGGCGGTGGCCGGGTCGAAGCGGAACCGCGCCTGTGTGACGTCGGCGCCGCGCAGCCATGCGGTGCGCGCGAAATGATCGAGAGCCTCGGTGCCCAGAGGGTCGTCGAAACCGTGCCGCAGGTCCTCGGCCACCAGTGAGGTGGGCTGGTCGGTCCGCTGCAGATAGACGAATCCGAAACCGACGCCCTCGACGCCGGCGGAATCGAAGTGCTCCAGCCACGCCTCGGCGAGCGCGGCATGGGCCGGGTCGCGCGGGTCCAGTCCGGCGTCGCGCATCCAGGTGCCGACGTAGAGAGCGGGATCGGCCACGTCACGCTGGACCACCCACGCTTCGACGCCGTGGTCGGGCAGCCATCCGGCGATGCGGCCGCGCCAGTCCTGCCCGCTGATCCGCACCCAGGAGGCGAGCATGGTGGCCACTCCTCCCGGCGCGAGATGCGCCGGTGCGCCGGAGATCATCAGCTCGCTCGCACCGTCCAGAGGCAGCCCGGAATCGCGGTAGGTGTGGTCCACCGTGCCGCGCCCCACGACGAACGGCGGGTTCGCGACGATGCGGTCGAACGTGCGTCCGGTCACCGGCTCGAACCAGGACCCGTCCAGGAGTTCCACGGCGGGGCCGGTGCTGTCGGCGGCACCGGTGCCGATTCCGTTGAGCGCGAGGCCGGCTGCCGCGAACTCCAGTGCCCGCGCACTGACATCGGTGCCGGTGACGGCGTCGGCGTAGCCGGCCGCGTGCACGGCCTGGACCCCGCAACCGGTGCCGACGTCGAGCACCGTGCCGGTGGGGGAGGCGGGGGTGGCGCGCAACAGCGACAGCGATGCGTGCCCCACCCCGAGGACGTGGTCGTGCGCGGTCTCGCGCGGCCGCATGCTGCCGTCGAGGTCGGAGATCATCCAGCGGGTGCCCGCACCGAGGTCCATCGGGCGGATGTCGAGGGCGGCGCGCACCGCGTCGCCCTCGATCTCGAGGACGCCGGCCGCCACCGCGCGGTCGAGGTCGACGGGGGCGAGCGCGGCCGCCGCCTCGGAGCGCGGGACGGCGTCGCCGACGAGCAGAAGGCGGATCAGCACGCCCGTCAACCCGGCTGCCGCCGCGGCGCGGCGCACCGGTACCGGCTCCCCGCGGCCCAGCGCGTCGTGCCCGTCGTCGCCGAGCACCTCCAGCAGGCTGTCGCCGTCGTAGCTGTGCGCGAGGAACGCGTCACGCAGTCGTGGTGCGAGGGCGACCAGTTCCGATGTCGCTGCGGTGTACGGGCTCATGCACGGATTCTGTCAGGCCCGCCGCCGGGCCACCGCCGGCGCGTCAGCCTTCGATGGTGGGATGCGGACGCGCCTCGAGCTCACGGTCCTGCCGCTCGCGCTCGTACCGGCGCAGCTTGTCCTTGCGCCGCGGCGGCGCATCATTGGCGATCAGCACCGCGATCCACGGCAGCGGGATGGAGATGGCGACCACCACCAGCGCCGCCCACACGTTGTTCCAGGTGCTGTAGATGATCACGGCGACCACGAGCGCGGGGATGCGGAAGCCCATCAGGATCGCGTACTTGCGGATGCGGACCTTCTGCTGGGCCTCGAACGACTCCTGCGCTTCGGTGATCA
>CAYVJJ010000397.1:0-2835 GCA_964451655.1 uncultured Mycobacteriaceae bacterium
CCGCTTCCGCGGAGTCGCGTCGAACAGCCCGGTCCTGCAGGCGGTCCTCGAGGACCCGTACTTCGCATCCGGGGCGGTCACCACGGGGTTCATCGAGAACCACCCGGAGTTGCTGACCGCGCGCCGTTCGGCCGACCGCGGAACGAAGATCCTCGAATACCTCGCCGACGTGACCGTCAACAAGCCGCACGGCGACCGGCCCGCGGGGGCGGTGCCGGCCTCCAAGCTGCCCACGGTGGACCGGTCCGACCCGGTGGCCGACGGGTCCCGGCAGCGGCTCCGCGCGCTGGGGCCCGACGGGTTCGCCGCCGCCCTGCGCGATCAGCCGGCGCTGGCGGTGACCGATACGAGCTTCCGCGACGCCCACCAGTCGCTGCTGGCGACCCGTGTGCGCACCCGCGATCTGGTCACGGCCGCCGAGTACACGGCACGCATGACCCCGCAGCTGCTGTCGATCGAGGCCTGGGGCGGCGCCACCTACGACGTGGCGCTGCGCTTCCTCAAAGAGGACCCGTGGGACCGGCTGGCGCAGCTGCGCGAGGCGGCACCGAACATCTGCCTGCAGATGCTGCTGCGCGGTCGCAACACCGTCGGCTACACCCCGTACCCGGCGGCGGTGACCGACGCGTTCGTCGCCGAGGCCGCCGCCACCGGCATCGACATCTTCCGCATCTTCGACGCGCTGAACAACATCGACCAGATGCGTCCGGCCATCGACGCGGTCCGGGCCACCGGCACCACGCTGGCCGAGGTGGCGCTGTCCTACACGGGAGACCTCGCCGATCCGCGTGAGGACCTCTACACCCTGGACTACTATCTGCGCCTGGCGGAGCAGGCGGTGGACGCCGGCGCCCACATCCTGGCGATCAAGGACATGGCCGGGCTGCTGCGCCCGCCCGCCGCCACCGCCCTCGTCGGGGCGCTCGTGCACGAGTTCGACCTGCCGGTGCACGTGCACACCCACGACACCGCCGGCGGTCAGCTGGCCACCTATCTGGCCGCGATGGCCGCCGGGGCGAGCGCCGTCGACGGCGCGGCGGCCCCGGTCTCCGGCACCACCAGTCAGCCGCCGTTGTCCGCGATCGTCGCGGCGACCGCCCACACCGAGCGCGACACGGGCATCGACCTGGCGGCCGTCTGCGCGCTGGAGCCCTACTGGGAGGCCCTGCGCGGGGTGTATGCGCCGTTCGAGGCGGGACTGTCCGCGCCGACCGGGCGGGTGTACAGCCACGAGATCCCGGGCGGGCAGTTGTCGAACCTGCGCACCCAGGCCGTCGCCCTGGGGATGGGGGACCGGTTCGAAGACATCGAGAACGCGTACACCGATGTCGACCGGATGCTCGGCCGGCTCATCAAGGTGACCCCGTCGTCCAAGGTGGTCGGCGACCTGGCGCTGAGCCTCGTCGGGGCGGGGGCCACCGCTGCGGATTTCGCCGCCGACCCCCGCTCATTCGACATCCCCGATTCGGTGACCGGATTCTTCCGCGGCGATCTCGGCGAGCCGGCGGGGGGCTGGCCCGAGCCGCTGCGCACCACGGTGCTCGGCGGCCGCCGCGGAGCGCCCGCCGCCGCCACGGAGATCACCGCCGACGAGCAGGCGGCGCTCGACGGCGAGCCTGCCGAGCGCAGGAGCATGCTCGACGCGTTGCTGTTCCCGGGACCCGCGCGCGGGCTCACCGAACACCGCGAACGCTTCGGCGACACCGCGTCCATCGGCACCCGCGAGTTCTTCTACGGGCTGGTCCCCGGCGAGGAGCACCGCGTTCAGCTGGGGCCGGGGGTGACCCTGATCGTGCGGCTCGAATCGATCTCCGAGCCGGACGAACGCGGCATGCGCACGGTGATGTGCCTGCTCAACGGGCAACTCCGGCCCATCGAGGTCCGCGATCGGTCCATCGAGGACACGCGCCCCCAGGCGGAGAAGGCCGACAGGACCGTGCCGGGCCAGGTACCCGCGCCCTTCGCCGGTGTCGTGACCCTGACCGTCGAGACCGGCCGGCAGGTGGCGGCCGGCGACACCGTCGGCAGCATCGAGGCGATGAAGATGGAGGCGGCGATCACCGCCCCCGTAGCGGGCACCGTGACGCGCACGGCGATCGCCGACGTCGCACAGGTCGAGGGCGGAGACCTGCTGGTGGTGATCGAACCCTGACCAGGATCATCACCGGCTCCGCCCGGGGGCGCCGCCTGTCCGTGCCCGGCGGCGGCACCCGCCCGACGTCCGACAGGGTGCGCGAGGCGCTTTTCAGCGCGCTCGAGGCGCGGCTGGACTTCGACGGTGTGCATGTGCTGGACCTGTACGCCGGATCCGGAGCGCTGGGCCTGGAGGCGGTGTCACGCGGGGCGGCGGGTGCGTTGCTGATCGAATCCGATGCGCGCGCCGCACGGGTGATCTCCGCCAACATCGCGGCGACGGGCCTGTCCTCGGTGCGGGTGCGCAGGTCCACCGTCGCGGCGGCGCTGGCCGGGCCCGTGCCGCGCGCGTTCGGGTTGGTGTTCGCGGACCCGCCCTATGCCGCGGCGGATTCCGAGATCGCGTCTGTGCTGGGATCGCTCACCCGCGGTTGGCTGTCCGACGGAGCGCTGACCGTCCTGGAGCGTTCCGCGCGCAGCCCGGAGACCGACTGGCCGGCGGGCTTCACGGACGTCACGGTCAAGCGGTACGGAGAGACCCGCGTCGAGATCGCCACCTGTTACGGTCTTGGCCCATGAGCATTGCGGTGTGCCCTGGTTCCTTCGACCCGGTGACCAACGGGCATCTGGACATCATCAGGCGGGTTGCCGCGCAGTTCGACGAGGTGATCGTCACGGTGATGATCAACAAGTCCAAGCAGG
>CAYVJJ010000398.1:0-2832 GCA_964451655.1 uncultured Mycobacteriaceae bacterium
GACACTATCCGGCACCCGCCCCCGCGGGCGAGGCTTTCGGTCTGCCCGGCGGCGTCGGGGTCTAGACAGGTCGGTCTGTGAATCAGTCTAGTGCGATTAGGGGTGGTTTAGTACGATTTCAGTGTGGATCGAGAGTTGTCCCGTGTGAAGTCGTGTTCGTTGTGTTTTGCGGCGTTGCGTGTTCCTGCTGGCTCTGATGAGGAGTACGTGTTGGTGTTGCCGTCGCAGCAGCAGACGGTTCGGCGGCACGGGAACGGTGTCCGGGTCGTCGGCCCTTCCCCCGTGTTACCTGGTGTGCGACGGGTGCGTGGCGAGCCTGATGGGCGGCAGGCGGACGGCAAGGCTACGAAGCCGTCGGGGGTGCAGGATGCGCTTTGCGAACGGTATGGCGATGGCTTCGCCAGATGGACGCCGACGGGATCGTTGCCGGCCCTCCTGGATGAAGCAGCTGAGTATCTGTGTAGCCGTGAGGCTCTGGACGGGGTGGACTTCGGCACCTGGCAGAAGATGCGGGACCTTCGATAGTGAATCTGAAGCAGTGGGCGCTGGCTCAGGGGATCCACCCCCAGACGGCGTACAAGTGGTTCCATGCCGGGACACTGCCGGTCCCGGCCCGTCGTGTGGGCCCTCGCACGATCCTGGTCAACCCGGATGCTGCCATCACCGAACCCGCTGTGGGTGTCGGACTGTACGCGCGGGTGTCCTCACACGACCAGCGCGGCGACCTGGAACGGCAAACGGCCCGGCTTACTGCGTGGGCTGCGCAGGCGGGTCACCGGGTTGTCCGTAGTGAAGCAGAGGTGGGGTCGGGCATGAACGGCGCGCGGGCGAAAGCGCGCCGGTTGTTGTCGGACCCCGAGGTTACGGTCGTGGTCGTGGAGCATCGCGATCGGCTCGGCCGGATGAACACCGAACTCGTCGAAGCTGCGCTGGCAGCGCATGGTCGGCGGCTGGTGGTGCTCGACGATGGTGAAGTCGAAGACGACCTGGTGCGCGATGTCACCGAGGTGCTGACGTCGTTCTGTGCCCGCCTGTACGGCCGCCGCTCGGCGAAGAACCGGGCGAAGCGGGCGCTGGACTGCGCTGCCGACCCGGCCGGAGGTGTGTCGCAGTAACGAGGCGGGACCGGTCGACATCCGGGCTGCGTACGCTCGCGGAGCCGTTCGTCGTCGCTCCACCGTCGGGGGTGCGGACCCGCACGCGGCTGCACCCGACCGCGGCGGAGGCGGAACAGCTTCGTGTGATCGGCGGGTTCCTCGGCGGTGAGTATCGGCGGGCGTTGGCGGACCTGCTGTCCCACGGACACATGGGATCCGAGCAGGCGGGGCGGTGGCGGGCCGATTGGAAACGGTCGCTGACCGCCAGTACATCGTCACGATGGGCGGGAGCGCTGACCCGGTCGGTGTTGGATGCTCGCGCGACGGGGATGCGCAACCTGTACTCCGAACGCCGGAGCCTGCGCGCCGCCGTCGAGACGATCACCGCACGGATGGCTGCCCCGGTCGGCGGCCGGACCCCCGCGGCGTCGCCGCGGGCGAGACCGGTCCGCGGCTACCGCACCGCCGCAGAGCGGTTCGAGAAGTCGCGCCGGAAGGCACAGCTGCAGCAGCGGCTCACGCGGGTCGAACAGCGCATCGATGCCTGCCGGCCACGGGTCACCGTCGGTTCGGGGCGGCTGTGGCGGGCCCGCCAGAACCTGGGCGCCGCTGGGATCACCCGAGAGCAGTGGGAGCAGCGGTGGGCGGACGCGAGGATGTTTTTCACCGCCGACGGGGAGAGCGGTAAACGCGGCGGCAACGAGACGATCCGCGTCCAGCCCGACGGGACCGTGCAGATCAAGGTGCCCGCCGCACTCCAGGCTGTCGTCGGCACCTCTCGGCTCACCCTGACCGCACCGGTCGACCCGGACGCGACGCACCGCGGCGGCGAGTGGGCCGACCGGATCGCCACCGACCGCGCCGTCCGGTACGACATCACGGTCGGCGACAACGGCCGCTGGTACCTCGACGCCTCCTGGGGCTACCCGGCGCCGGCCATGCCGCCGGTACAGGCGCTACGCGAGCACCGCACGCTCGGTGTCGATCTCAACGATGGGCACGCCGACGCCGCGGTCGTCGACCGCCACGGCAACGTGATCGGCACACCGCTGCGGTTCGACGTCGACGCGACCGGCTCGGCCGCCCGCCGGGATGCGCAGGTCCGGCACCTGGTCACCCGGCTGATCCACCACGCGAAGGCGAACGGGTGCGTGTCGATCAGCATCGAGAACCTCGACTTCGCCGACGCACGTGCCGCCGGCCGCGAGACGATGGGCCGCGGCAGATGCGGCAAACGGTTCCGCCGCACCGTCACCGGCCTGCCTACCGCCCGGTTCCGCCAGCGTCTAGTCGGGATGTGCGCGGCGGCAGGGCTATGGATCATCGCCGTAGACCCCGCCTACACCAGCCGTTGGGCAGCGCAACACTGGCGTGCCCCGCTACAGACTTCCGATCCTGCCGTCGACGGCCACCGTGCCGCCGCCGTGGTGATCGGACGCAGAGGACTCGGACACCGCGCCCGGCGCAAGCCGGTCGGACCCCGTGCTCGACAGAGGACGAGCACCGGCCAGCCGCACCGGACAGCCGCGGGCGGTGGACGAGCCTTCTGGCCGCACCGCCACCCGACAGCCGAGACCGCACGACGGCGCAGGCACTCGGGACACGCGAAAGCGGGCGCGGCGCCGCCAACACCGTTCGGGCGGCAACGGATGAACTCACTCACCCGTGGTTAACAGGAACGGTGCACAATGCGGGGTGTGACCCCACAGCACCTGTCCGTCTCGTGGACCACGCC
>CAYVJJ010000399.1:0-2830 GCA_964451655.1 uncultured Mycobacteriaceae bacterium
GACGCCGCCGAGCGCGGCCAGCCCGATCACCGGCAGCGCCATGCCGAAGTAGGAGAGCAGGAAGAAGCCGGCGTGGGCGCCCGCCCGCCGCTGCGGGTCGGCGATCCGGTCGACGGTCACTCCGCCCGTCTTGAACAGCATCCCCGCCGCCGAGCCGCCCACGACCGCGGCGACGGCGAACAGCGCCAGCGAGGCCGCGTGGACGGCGAGTGCGGTGAGCAGCCAGCCCACCGGGTAGAGCGCCGCCCCGGCGGTGGCGAGGGTGCGGGGCCGCGCATCGCGCAGCAGCAGCTGCGCCCCCGCGGCGGTGCCCATCACGAGCAGCACGAGGATCCCCGACAGCACCCGGCTGGGCGAGTCGAGCACGTCCGCGAGGATCACCGGCACGAGTGCGGTGAACGTGCCGAAGACCGCGAACGCCGTCAGGCCCAGCGCGCCCGAGCAGAAGTACTCCCGCGCCCGGCCGCGGGGGACCGCCATCAGGGAGGAGGCGGCGCGGTGGGCGGACGACCGCCGCACCCGCCCGCCGGTGCTCCGTTCGCCGGGTGCTGTCTCCGGTACCGGGATCAGGGCCAGGCCGCCGAGTGTCAGCGCGGCGCCGTAGACGAGGAACGGGGCGGTCAGCGGGCCCGGGACCCATTCACTGATCATCCCGCCGATGAGCGCGCCCGAGCCGAGACCGCCGAGGTTGGCCACGGTGGTCGCGGTCATCGCACCGGTGGCGGGCCGCCGCACGGCGCCGCGGTGCGCGAGCTCCACCATCGCCGCCGTGGCGGTGGACGTGGTCAGGCCCACGCCCATCCCCTGGACGAGCCGCGCCACCAGCAGGCCCGGCACGGACTCCCAGAGCAGGAACACCAGCACGGAGGCGACGCCGAGCACGGCCGCGAGCCCCAGAACGCGCCGCCGGCCGATCCGGTCCGAGAGGTTCCCGGCGAACAGCAGCGTCGCGACCGTCCCGACCGCGTACATCGAGAAGACGACGGTCACCATGGTGGAGCCGAAGCCGTCGCGGTCCTGGTACAGCGGCCACAGCGGGGTCGTGACGGTGCCGTAGCCCATCGTGGCGAAGAACAGCAGGCCCACCGCCGCGAATCCGGCGCGGAGCCGTGGTCGGATGCGTGCGTCCGGGGACGGTGCGGCCGTCGGCGCAGGCCGGCCGGGTCCGGTGCGGCGCGGTCGGCACGGCGGCACGGGCGGCGTTACCGCTGGGCCGCGGATTCGACGACGGCGATCGCGCCCGGCGTCACCGCGTCGAGGGCGTCGTCGAAATCATGGTGCGACCGGACGTACTTCGCGACGTACGGGCACACGGGCACGATGCGGAGGCCGGCGTCGCGCGTGTCGCCCAGTGCATAGCCCACCAGTGTGCCGGCGAGCCCGCGCCCGCCGAACGCCTCGCCGATCTCCGTGTGGTGGAAGATCCGCCGGCCGTCGTCCTCGACATAGTCGGCGTGGCCCGCGCGTTCCCCGTCCACGGTGATCTCGTAGCGCGACCTCTCCGGCACGTGCTCGACCACCGGCTCCGGTCCTGTCGCGTCTGCGGTCATCTTTCCGCCCTTCCCCTCTCGAAGCCGTACTGCTGCGCCGGGGCCGCACGACGGTGCCGGCCTGAGCCCCGTACGGCCCTGCGCGCAGGGCCGGGCCCGGTGCCGTCAGCCTGCCAGGTGCCCGGCGGTGCGCACCAGCCGAACGCGGACCACCCGGCGGATGCGTCTGCGCGCGGCTCAGCCGCCGCGGTCCGCCGAGTCCGCGATCCGTGCGCGCCAAGTGGCCGTCGCCGCGACGACGGCCGCCAGCACCGCGGCTATCGGCAGGGCGTGCGGGAGGAAGGCGCAGAACCCGATGGCGACTGCGCCGAGCAGCGCCGACACGTCCAGGATCCGATCACGGCGGTGCCGCAGCGACAGCGCCCAGAACACGGCGATGAACACTGCGATGGGAACCGTTGCGAGCGCCGACGACGCGGTGCGTGTGAGCACCGTGGCACCCATGTCCTGGTCCAGCACCACCTCGATTCCCACCGAGATCGTCGCCACGGCCGCGAACACGAAGTAGTGGCCGTAGCCCCAGCGCAGCGCTACCGGGAGCCGGTCCAGGAGGTGGTGCTGGGGACGGTCGAAGTACAGCCACCACACCGCTCCCGCCAGCACCAGCGCGGCGGCGCAGACGGTGAGGAGTGTGCCCAGGTGCGAGACCTGATCGCGGGCCGTGATGATCGCATTGGTCGACGCCAGGATCGTCTCGCCCAGCACGATCAGCGTGAACGACCCGTAGCGGTCGGCGATGTGTTCGGGGTTCCAGGGGGTGTTCTCCCGGAACTCGGCTGCTGCCGGGACCGCCAGCTCGCAGACCACGAAGACGAGGAACGCGCCGAGCCGCCACGCGTCCGGGAAGAACAGCCAGGCCACCCAGAGCAGCTGCGCAGTCGCTATGCCCCCGGCGTAGATCAGGGCGGTGTGCCGGCGGCGGGCATCCGCGCGCGAGGCGCGCAGCCACTGGGTGACCATGGCGATGCGCATGACCACATAGCCGATGACCAGGAGCGTGAAGTCACGGCTGCCCATGGCGTCCGGCATCCCCGCGGCGAGGATCAGCACACCCGCCATCTGCGCCAGGGTCGTCAGCCGGTACCAGGTGTCGTCGCAGTCATAGGCGCTGGCGAACCAAGTGAAGTTCATCCACGCCCACCAGATGGCGAAGAACACCATGCCGTATCCGACCAGGCCGCTGCCGACGCGGCCGTCGGCGGCCTCGGTATGGAACGAATCGGACGCGAGGCTCACCGCCACCACGAAGACCAGGTCGAACAGCAGCTCCAGCGGCGAGG
>CAYVJJ010000400.1:0-2830 GCA_964451655.1 uncultured Mycobacteriaceae bacterium
AGTGGAAGGTGATGTTGTCCTTGCCCATGAAGTAGTGGCTGATCGCGTCCGGATCCGTCCACCACTCGCGCCACGCCTCCGGGTCACCGGTGCGCGCGGCCCACTCGATCGACGCGGACAGGTAGCCGATGACCGCGTCGAACCACACGTACAGCTTCTTGTCGCCGCGGTCCTGCCAGCCCTCGAGCGGGATCGGGATGCCCCAGTCGATGTCGCGGCTCATCGCGCGCGGACGCATGTCGTCGATCAGGTTGAGGCTGAAGCGCAGCACATTGGGCCGCCAGCCCGTGCGCCCCTTGAGCCAGTCGCCGAGCGAGTCCGCCAGCGCCGGCAGATCCAGGAACCAGTGCTCGGACTCGACGAACCGCGGCTTCTCCCCGTTGATCTTGCTGCGCGGATTGATCAGGTCGGCGGGGTCGAGCTGATTGCCGCAGTTGTCGCACTGGTCGCCGCGCGCGCCGTCGTAGCCGCAGAGGGGACAGGTGCCCTCCACGAAGCGGTCCGGCAGGGTGCGGCCGGTGGACGGGCTGATGGCGCCGGTGGTGGTTTTGGGCACCAGGTAGCCGTTCTTGTGCAGCGTGCGGAACAGCTCCTGCACCACCGCATAGTGGTTGCGCGTGGTGGTGCGGGTGAACAGGTCGTAGCTCAGGCCCAGGCCCTGCAGGTCGTCGACGATGACCCGGTTGTAGCGGTCCGCCAGGTCCATCGGCGCGATGCCCTCCGCGTCCGCCTGCACCAGGATCGGCGTGCCGTGCTCGTCGGTGCCCGAGACCATCAGGACCCTGTTTCCGGCCATCCGCTGGTAGCGCGAGAAGACGTCGGAGGGCACCCCGAAGCCGGACACGTGGCCGATGTGGCGCGGCCCGTTGGCATAGGGCCACGCGACCGCGGTGAGCACAGACGAAGACATGGGCACAGCCTATTGCGTCGCGCGCGCCGAACCTGTCGGAGGGTTCGTGCACCATGGCGCACACGCGATCGATAGAACACGCATTCGGAGGCGCGATGACGAGGGGGACGACGATGACGCACCGCACCGACGCCGAGGGGGCGCGCCGCACCGGCGCCGGGGACGACGGCGACGGCCGCACCGCGGAGCGCATGCTGGAGGCGCTCTCCGGCGTGTACGAACGCGGCTGGCAGCCGCAGGACGTCCTGCACGTCACGGCCCGGCACCGCCCGGGCGTGCCGCGCGGGCTGATCGTGGCGCTGCTGCTCGCCCACGCCTACCGGTGCACGCGCCTGGGTCTGGCGCCGCGCGCCTGGGCGGGGCAGGTGCAGGCCATGGCGTGCGCGGAGCCGGACGCGGACCGTGCGGCCCGGCGGTACGCGCGGCGCGGGGGCCGGGTGCCGGGCGTCGGCGACGGTCCGCACGGCGTGGGCGCCGGCGGCGCGCCGCCGGCGCAGGGCGCCCCGCGGGGCTTCCCGCCCGGCGACCTGATCCTGTTGTGGGGTTCGCTGCCGGAGTGGCCGCACCTGTGCCCGCCGCCGTCGCGGTGGGCGCCGCACACCGCCGGCGCGCACGGCACAGGCGCCTCCGACGGACGGCATGAGGCACCCGGCCCCCGGGTGCTCGCGCGCATCCGCGGACTGCTCGCGAAGGCGGAGTCGACGGACTTCCCCGAGGAGGCGGAGGCCCTCACCGCCAAGGCGCAGGAACTCATCACCCGGCATGCGGTGGACTCGGCGCTGCTCCGCGGCGGCTTCTCCGGACCCGGCACAGCAGGATCCGGCACAGCAGGACCGGGTGCTGGTGTCGCCGCGCGCCGCATCCATCTGGACAACCCGTACCTGCGGGAGAAGGTGACGCTGCTTGCGCAGATCGGCCGCGTCAACACCGTGCGCGTCGTGTGGTCCAAGCGCCTGGCCATCGCCACCGTCGTCGGCACCGCCGACGCCCTCGAGCAGGTGGAGCTGCTGTTCACCTCCCTGCTGGTGCAGGCCACGCGCGCCATGCACACCCGGTCTCCCCGGGGCACGGCGCCGGGCAGGACCGCGATGTTCCGCCGCTCGTTCCTGATGGGATTCGCCGCGGGCATCGGGCAGCGGCTCGACGAGGCGCGGTCCGCCGCCACCCGCGCCGCCGCTGCGGACGCGGGGGTCGGGGCAGGAGCGCTCGTGCCGGTGTTCCGCGCGCAGGAGGATGCCGTGCGCCGTGCAACGCAGCGCCTGTTCCCGCGCTCGAGGCCCACGCGCGCCGGGAAAGTGGACCCGCGCGGGTGGTGTGCGGGCACGGACGCGGCGGACAGGGCCGTCCTCACCGCCGGAGGGCCGGGCCTCGCGGGCCACCGCCCGCTCCCCCACGCCGGCACGCCGTGATGACGGGACCGCGGCCCGCTGCGCGGTCGGGTCCCGGCGCCGCGCCCGCACAGCACGTGACACGCTGATGCGGTGCTGACTGAGCGACTGGGCCCCGGGCGGACCGCCACCGCGGTGCTCCGGGGTCTGGCCGCCCGGTCGGCGCGTCCGGGCACCGCCGCTGCCCCCGCCGCCCTCACCGGCGACTGGTTCGGGGCCGCCGCGGTGCTCGCGCCCGAGTGCCGCACGACACCGGTCGATCCCGCGTCCGCGTTCGGCGCGCAGCTGTTCCCGCCCGCCGCGGGTTCCGCCCCGGCGCACGCGGCGGCCTCCGCGGCGCATGCCGGCACCGCCCCTGCCGGGCGGCCGGCCATCGGCGGCGGGTGGATCGGCTACCGCTGCTACCCGGACGGCGGGCGCGGCGCGTCGGCGCACGCGCCCGCAGCAGGACGGGTACCCGCGGCCGCCGGGGCCTGGACCGACCACGTGCTGGTGCTCGACCACGACGGCTGCTGGTGGTGGGAGTCGCTGC
>CAYVJJ010000401.1:0-2826 GCA_964451655.1 uncultured Mycobacteriaceae bacterium
CGCCGGTGTGGACGCGATCGAATCCAACACGTTCGGCTGCAACCTGCCCAACCTGGCCGACTACGGCATCGCCGACCGCATCCGCGAACTCTCGCAGCGCGGCGTCGAGCTGGCGCGCGCCGCCGCCGACGACGCCGGTCCGTCCTCCGACGGGGTCGGCAGGCTCGTGTTCGGCTCGATGGGCCCCGGCACCAAGCTCCCCACGCTGGGGCACGCCCCCTTCGCCGACCTGCGCGACGCGTACGTCGAATCCGCGCTGGGCATGCTCGACGGCGGTGCCGACGCGATCCTCGTCGAAACCTGCCAGGACCTGCTCCAGGCCAAGGCGGCGATCATCGGCAGCCAGCGCGCGATGGACCAGGCGGGCCGGCGCATCCCGATCATCACCCACGTGACCGTGGAGACGACGGGCACGATGCTGGTCGGCTCCGAGATCGGCGCCGCACTCAACGCGCTCGAGCCGCTCGGCATCGACATGATCGGGCTCAACTGCGCCACCGGTCCCGAGGAGATGAGCGAGCACCTGCGGTTCCTGTCCCAGCACGCCCGCATCCCGGTGTCCGTGATGCCCAACGCGGGCCTGCCGGTGCTGGGCAAGAACGGCGCCGAATACCCCCTGACCGCGGAGGAACTCGCCGACGCCCTCGCCGGTTTCGTCGGGCAGTTCGGACTGTCCATGGTGGGCGGCTGCTGCGGCACCACGCCCGAGCACCTCCGGAAGGTCGTGGAGACGGTGCGGGGCGTACAGCCGGCCGGCCGCCGCCCGGTGCACGAGCCCGGAGTGTCGTCGATGTACTCGGCCGTGCCGTTCGATCAGGACGCCTCGTTCCTGGTGGTCGGTGAGCGGACCAACGCCAACGGCTCCAAGGCCTTCCGCGAGGCGATGCTCGCGGCCGACTACGACAAGTGCATCGACATCGCCAAGGGGCAGATCCGCGACGGCGCGCACCTGCTGGACCTGTGCATCGACTATGTGGGGCGCGACGGCGCCGGGGACATGGCGGCGCTGGCCTCGCGGCTGGCCACCGCGTCCACGCTGCCGATCATGCTGGACTCCACCGAACCGGACGTGCTCCGCGCCGGGCTCGAGCACCTGGGCGGGCGCTGCATCGTCAACTCGGTGAACTTCGAGGACGGCGACGGTCCCGACTCCCGCTACCAGAAGATCATGCGGCATGTGCGGGAACACGGCGCCGCGGTCGTCGCGTTGACCATCGACGAGCAGGGCCAGGCGCGCACCGCCGAGCACAAGGTGGCCATCGCCGAGCGGCTCATCGAGGACCTCACCGGCACGTGGGGCCTCCAGGTGTCCGACATCGTCATCGACTGCCTGACCTTCCCCATCTCCACCGGCCAGGAGGAGGTGCAGCGGGACGGCATCGAGACCATCGAGGCCATCCGCGAGATCAAGCGCCGCCACCCCGACGTGCACACCACGCTGGGCCTGTCCAACATCTCGTTCGGGCTCAACCCGGCCGCGCGCCAAGTGCTCAACTCGGTGTTCCTGCACGAGTGCGTCCAGGCGGGCCTCGACACCGCCATCGTGCATGCCTCGAAGATCCTGCCGATGGCGCGGATCCCCGACGAACAGCGCGACACCGCCCTGGATCTGGTCTACAACCGCCGCACCGACGATTACGACCCGCTGGCCAAGCTCATGGAGCTGTTCGAAGGCGTCTCGGCCGCCTCCGCGCGGGAGACGCGCGCGCAGGAGATGGCGGCGCTGCCGCTGTTCGAGCGGCTCGAGCGGCGCATCGTCGACGGCGAGAAGAACGGCATCGAAGCGGACCTCGACGAGGCGATGGCCACGGTGCCGCCGCTGGAGATCATCAACGGCACGCTGCTGTCGGGGATGAAGACCGTGGGCGAACTGTTCGGCTCCGGCCAGATGCAGCTGCCGTTCGTCCTGCAGTCCGCCGAGACGATGAAGACCGCGGTGGCGCACCTCGAGCCGCACATGGAGGCCACCGACGACTCCGGCAAGGGGCGCATCGTGCTCGCCACCGTCAAGGGCGACGTCCACGACATCGGCAAGAACCTCGTGGACATCATCCTGAGCAACAACGGCTACGAGGTGGTGAACCTGGGGATCAAGCAGCCGATCACCACCATCTACGACGCCGCGGTGGAGAAGAGGGCCGATGCCATCGGCATGTCCGGGCTGCTGGTCAAGTCCACCGTGGTGATGAAGGACAACCTGGTCGAGCTCAACAGCAAGGGGGTGGCCGGCGACTTCCCGGTGCTTCTGGGCGGTGCCGCGCTCACCCGCACCTACGTCGAAGACGACCTCGCGGAGATCTACGAGGGCGAGGTGAGCTACGCACGCGACGCGTTCGAGGGCCTGCGGCTGATGGACGAGATCATGGCCGACAAGCGCGGCGAGGGCCCCGACCCGGACAGCCCGGAGGCGATCGAGGCGGCGCGCAAGAAGGCCGAGCGCAAGGAGCGCCGCCGCCGCTCCAAGCGGATCGCCGCGCAGCGCAAGGCCGCCGAAACGCCGGTGGAGGTTCCGGAGCGTTCGGATGTCGCCACCGACAACCCCGTCCCGTCGCCGCCGTTCTGGGGCACGCGGGTGGTCAAGGGGCTCGCCGTGAAGGACTTCGCGGGCATGCTCGACGAACGGGCGACGTTCCTCGGCCAGTGGGGCCTGCGGGGTGCGCGCAAGGGAGACGGCCCCACGTACGAGGAGCTGGTGGAGACCGAGGGCCGTCCGCGGCTGCGGTACTGGCTCGACCGGCTCACGGCGGACGGCATCCTGGCGCACTCCGCGGTGGTGTACGGGTACTTCCCGGCCGTCTCGGAGAAGGACACCGTGCACGTGCTCGA
>CAYVJJ010000402.1:0-1327 GCA_964451655.1 uncultured Mycobacteriaceae bacterium
CCGCTGTTCGCGCACATCACCCTGCACCGCAGCGAACGCTCCGAAATCGCCGAACTGGTCACCGAGATGCTCGAGGAGTTCACGCCGGGGGCGTGACGGACCGGTCGGCGCCGGACGGCCGGCGGCAGGGGCCGGACGGCGGAGACGTCACCCCGCCGCCGCTATTGCCTTCTCCGCGAGTTCGGGCCGGCAGATGAGCAGGTCGGGAAGCCAGGGCTTCTCGGCGTTGTACCGGATGGGCGAGCCGTCGATGCGCGAGGTGTGCAGGCCCGCGGCGGCGGCGACGGCCACCGGTGCGCACGAGTCCCACTCGTACATCCCGCCCGCGTGCGCGTAGATGTCCACATCCCCGCGCACCACCGCCATCGCCTTGGCGCCGGCCGAGCCCATGCGCACCACCTCGGCGCTGAGCGCGTCCGCGATGCGGGTGACCCTGTCCGCCCGGCGGTTGCGGCTGATGACCATGCGCACCCGGTCGCCGCGCGCGGGCGGTACGGGGGCGACGCTGCCGCTGCAGAACACCTCGCCCAGCGCCGGCACGGCCACCGCCCCCAGCACGGCACGATGGTCGACGACCAGGCCGATGTGCACGGCCCAGTCGTCGTGGCCCAGCAGGCCGAACTCGTTGGTGCCGTCCAGCGGGTCGACGATCCACGTGCGCTCGGCCGTGAGCCGTTCCGGGGTGTCGGCGCCCTCCTCGGAGAGCACGGCGTCGTCGGGGAAGTGCTCGGCCAGCTGGGAGACGATGTACTCGTGCGCCTCCCGGTCGCCGCTGTCGCGCAGCACGTAGGGGTCCATGGCGGTGGACTCGGACCGCAACTGCAGCAGGAGCGTGCCCGTGTTCTCTGCGATGTCCGCGGCCAGCGCCGCATCGGCTACCGGATCGTCGGCATACGTGCTCATCGTCTGCTCCCTGCTTCCGGTGCCCTCGCGCTTGATTCGACCCTAATGCCACGCACCCGGCGCCATGCGCACATCACCGGGACGCGGCTGCCGGTGGCCCCGGTCAGCGCCGGAACGGGCCGGCCTGGTCGAGGAAGCTGATGGTGAGCGCGTCGCCGGCGAAGGTCGCGGTGGCGTCCGGGTGCGTGCGGCGGAACGACTCCGCCGCGTCGCTTCGCGGATCGAGCGGGGCGACGGCGAAGGTGTCGCCGCGGGTGCGTGTGAGCCGGAACGACCGCTGCGCCGGCCCGACGGCCAGAACGGTCGTGTCGTTGCTGGTACGGACGGTGGCCTGGCCGAAGACCGGGTTGGTGTAGACGCCGTCGTACTGCGGCAGCGGCGCGGGCGGGGCCGTGGGGCCGGGGGCCCCGCCGGTCGGTGACGG
>CAYVJJ010000402.1:1427-2824 GCA_964451655.1 uncultured Mycobacteriaceae bacterium
CCCGCGTACCACTTGGCCCAATCGCGCTGGACGGAGCCGAACTGGGCCAGGTCGGCGAACTGCGCGTTGAGCACCCGGGCCGCCGAGACGCTTCCCCCGTCCGGCGCCGCACCGTCCGCGCCCGCCGCCGTTGCGGGGGTCGCCAGTGTGACGATCCCGAGGTCGGCGGACGGGATCAGCGTCAGAGCGGCGTCCGCCCCGGCGCCGTCCTCCGTCCGCCCGCCGCCGGTGATGACGACGCGCCCCGCCGGCGAGTCGGTGACGTCGAACCCGTATCCCCGGGACACGCTCCGCGTGTCCACCGGCGCGGACCCCGCGGATGCGAGCACCGCCTGCGGGGAGAGCGCCGCCGTGAGCGGGTCCGCGGGGATGACCTGGGCGCCGTCGTGTTTGCCGCCGGCGAGGACCGTCTCCATCCACGTCGCCATGTCGTGCACCGACGCACTGAGGCCCAGTGCCGGCGCCACCGCATCCGTCCACGCGCGGTCGGCGCCGCCCGCACCCGCGGCCGACGACGAGTAGTCCTCGGAACGGAAGCTGGTCGAATCCATGCCGAGCCTGTCGAACAGGCTCCGTTCGGAGAGCGTCGCCCAATCGGTGCCCGCGGCCCGGGCGACGGCCTCGCCGGCGATCGTGGGCCCCAGGTCGCCCGGGCGTGCCTCCGCGCGGAATGCGCCGGCCGGCAGCGCGGTGAGGCGATCGAGGAGCGCCTGCCGGTCGATGCCGAGCCGGGCGGCCTGGGCACCGGCGTCCGGCGGAAACCCGAGCGTGCCCGCGAACAGGTCGCCCAGGGTCGCGTGGCCGGTGACGTAGGGATCCGCCAGGGCGAACTCCGGCATCAGTTCGCGTACGGGTGTGGACCAGGAGCGGCCGTCGTTGAGCTGGGTGGCGACGACGGTGGCGGCCACCGGAGTGGAGAGCGCCCCCAGGGGGAAGACGGTGTCCTCGTCCGCGGGACGCTCGGCCTGCGGCGTCTGCGGCGTCTGCGGGGCAGTGCCGGGGGCCCCGCCCCCGCCGGCGGACGCACCGGCCCGGCCCCGTCCCGCGGTGCCGTAGCCGTGCTCGAAGACGACCTTGCCCCGGTGCACCACGGCGACCGCCAATGCCTGTGCGCCGGAGTCGGACCGCGCATCGGCCGCGAGCGTGCCCAGGCGGTCCACCGCGGCGTCGACCCGGCCGTCGGGGATCGGCACCCCGGGCACCTGGCCCGGCGCCGGTTCCGGCGGCGGCGCGGCGGGGGGAGCGGACGCGGTGGTCGACCGCCCCGGAATCGGCTGCGGCGTGGAGGTGCACGCGGCGGCCAGCGCGGCGAGTGCGGCCAGCGCGGCAGCCGTGGTCAGAGCACGGCTGCGTGCGGCCATTCGCGGGCTCCTTCGCTGCGATCGCGGGTGTGCCGA
>CAYVJJ010000403.1:0-2818 GCA_964451655.1 uncultured Mycobacteriaceae bacterium
CCACCACCTGGGTGTAGCCGGAGCGCACCAGCTGCGGGTCCACGGCGAACGTGCGCATCCCCCCGCCGGAGAGGGTCTTGACCACGTCCGCGACGCCCTGGAACGGGGTGCCCGTCTCGTTGAGGGAGCGCGCGAAGTCCATCACCGGCTCCTCGAGTCCGGGGATGGACAGCGCCAGGTTCGCCAGCCGCGACAGGAGTTTGGTGTACGGGGTCATGTTGACGATCACCGGCGTCTGCACGTCCACGGGCGCCCCGGCGGCGTCGGCGGGCCGGTAGACGTCGGCCTTGAGCACCGTCCCGTCGCTCATCGTGATGGGCACGTCCGGCTGCACGTGGATGCCCGGGTACTGCTGGGGACCGTCGTGCGTGGCCGTCCACTGCTGCGCCGCCGCGCCCCCGGTCGGTCCCGCGGCCACAGCGGATCCGGCTCCGCCCGACCCCGGCCCGCCCGGCCCCGGCTCCGCCGACGCGGGCACGGTCGCCGCCGCGATCACCCCGAGTGTGAGCAGTACCGATCCCGCCGCCGCCAGATACTTCCGCGCTGTCCCCATAGGTCCCTTCCCCTCGCCCTGCGCGAACTGCGGCCGCCGCCGCACACCGATACGGAGTGCATTCCGTCACGTTCGCTGTTAGACAGTAGGACAATAGCGCATGGCGGCCCGGAACGGCGGCCGCACGCTCAGATGAGCTGCAAGGAGATCCCACGATGGGCACAGACCCGCGCCCCGCACCGACCACGGGCCCCCGCGCCCCCGCAGCCCACACCCGCGGCATCCGCCGCAGGACCGTCACCCGCGGCGAGGTGGACCTGGCCGTATTCGAGCAGGGCGACCCCGACGGCCCCACCGTCGTGCTGGTGCACGGCTGGCCGGACACTCATCGGCTCTGGGACGGCGTCGCGCCGCTGCTGGCCCGGCACCACCGCGTCGTCACCTACGACACCCGCGGCCACGGCGCGTCCACCGTGCCGGCCTCGACCGGCGCGTTGCGGATCGACGACTACGCCGACGACCTGATGGCGGTCATCGAGGCCGTCAGCCCCGACCGCCCGGTGCACCTGGTCGGCCACGACTGGGGCTCGGTGCAGGGATGGGAGGCTGTGTGCCGCCCGGATGCCGACGAGTGGATCGCCTCGTTCACCTCCATCTCCGGCCCCAGCCTCGACCACCTGGCGGTGTGGGTGCGCGAGCGGCTCGCTCACCCCACCCTGCGCGGCATCGGCCAGGTGACGGCACAGCTCGCCTCGTCGGCCTATACCGGCTTCTTCATGACGCCCGTGGTGCCGGCTCTGTTCTTCCGCGCAGCGGGGAGGCCGGGAGTGTGGCGCCGGTTCCTCCGTGTCATCGACGGCACGCCGCCCGAGCGGATCCACCTGTCCCCGACGCTGCAGCGGGACATGATCAACGGGCTGCGCATCTACACCGCCAACATCGTGCCGCGGCTGCGCCGCCCGTCACCGCGCGCCACCGCCGTCCCCGTGCACCTGATCGTCAATCGCCGCGACATCGCGCTGCGGCCCGCCATCTACTCCGACACCGAGCGGTGGGTGACCGCGCTCTCGCGCACCGACCTGGCGACGGGCCACTGGCTGCCGTTCCACTCGCCGCGCCTGGTCGCGGACGGGGTGGCCGATTTCGCCGCGGAGCACGACGCAGGGACCTGACCTGGCGAGACGGGCGCCACAGCACCGCCGGCCCGCCCTGGTATAGCGTCCGGTCATGGACGGACGCGACGCGCCCCGGCCGCCTGCCGGGATGGACCCCCAGACCTCGTCGGAGCTGCTCGCCCGCTGGTCGGAGCCGCACCGGCGGCACCACACGGTCGACCACCTGCGCTACGTGCTCGATGCCCTCGCGACCCTGTCGGCCGAGGGCGAACGGTTCGATCCCGTCGCCGCAGAGACGGCCGCCTGGTTCCATGACGCGGTCTACGACGTCACCGCCGCGGACAACGAGCAGCGGTCCGCGGACCTGGCCGAACGCATGCTGGAGCCCTCGCCGCTGCGCGACGAGGTGGTGCGCCTCGTGCTCATGACCGCGGAGCACAAGGCCGCCGCGGGGGACGCGAACGCGCAGGCCCTCTCGGATGCGGACCTGGCGATCCTGGGCGCGCCGGCCGATGAATACGACCGCTACGCCGGCCATGTCCGGGAGGAGTTCGCGGCCGTCCCCGACGAGTGGTACCGGCCGGGACGGGTGCAGATCCTCACGGCGCTGCTCGGCGGCGGGGACCTGTTCCACACGACCGCCGGCAGGCGGCTCTGGCAGGAGCGGGCCGCCGCGAACATCGAGCGCGAGATCGCCGCCCTGACCTGATCGCGCGGCGCCCGCCGGTCCCGCCCGGAATGGGAACCGGCCCTGCGGCTGCGCGGAGGGCCATCGACCCCCGCGGCCGGCCGCAGGGCCGGTAGGGCTCCCGTCAGCGGCCGGACACCACCGTGGCGCCGGCGAAGGTGTCCATGAACGACCGGCCGCGCTCGTCACGGGCGATCGTCGCGCCGATCCCGACCGACAGCGCGATCGTGATCAGCCCGGCGAACACGAACGGGATGGCGTTGACGACCATCCAGCAGTTGCGCTTGAGCGCGGTGAGGACGTCCGGCTTGCCGCCGTCGGGCCCGACCACGTGCGCCTTGATGACCCGCTTGCCGGGCGTCGTGCCCCACGCCGCCTCGCTGCCGGTGCGCGCGATGATCCAGAGCGCGGCGGACAAGACGCCCACCCACGGGCCGGCCGTCGCACCGTCGCCGTCCCCGCCAACCAGGCCGGTCAGGCTCGCGATCGCGAGCGCGGCCACCCCGATGATGATCGAATCGA
>CAYVJJ010000404.1:0-2818 GCA_964451655.1 uncultured Mycobacteriaceae bacterium
CGGAAGCCCTCGATCAGGACGTCGGCGCGCGCGATCAGCGACAGGACCCGTTCGACGTCGTCGGGGTCCTTGAGGTTCGCGACAACCGTGCGCCGGCCCCGCAGCATCTGGTCGGCCGGCACCGACGACGGAGCCGGCGCGGCGCGGTCGACACGCACGACGTCCGCACCGAGGTCAGCCAGCAGCATCGCGGCGTGCGGGCCGGGGCCGATCCCGGCCAATTCCACGACGCGGACGCCGTGCAGCGGACCGGCGGCGGGTCGATCCGTCGGGGTCTGTGCGGTCGCAGCGTCTTCGGGTGCCTCGGTCACGGCGTCATCTCCACGGTCTCGTCCACGGCTGTCCTCACCGGCGTCCCCGCGGCCGGACCGCCGGTGCGATCCGGGTGTCCCGCGGGGTGTGTCCAACGACACGGTCCCGCGAAGCCTAGCAAGCGCTTGGCCGCAACAGAGGGCGCGGGGCGGCGGGGACGACGTTCCACGTGCTGGGATTTTTGCTACGACAGTGTGTCGTAATTGCGTTGTGAGCACTGCGTTCGCGCGGCGCGTGAAAATCCGGTGATTTCGTCGGACCGTGTGCGCCGGACCGCTTACGAGCGTCCGCCGGGTGGGCTACGTTGGGGGCGAACCAGGCAGTTTCCGGCGGAACGCGCGGTGCGGCGGAGCCCGTGGCGCGGACATCGCACAAGGGGAGAGGGCCAGTGATCCAACGACTGGGTGCACGCGGCAATCTGTTTCTTGCCACGTTCGTCTCGATGATCGACTTCTGGGCGTGGAACGATCTGGGCCCGTTGTCGTCCCGCTTCTCCGAATCGATGTCGCTGTCGTCCTCCCAGAGCGCGGTCATGGTGGCGATGCCGGTGCTCGTGGGGTCGCTGGGCCGGATCCCCGTGGGTGCGCTCACGGACAAGTACGGCGGCCGCAGGATGCTGTTCGCCGTCACCGTCGCCTCGATCGTCCCGATCCTGCTCGTCGGGCACTTCGGCTCGTCCGGGGACTACGGGGCCCTGCTCGTGTCGGGTCTGCTGCTGGGCGTGGCCGGAACGGTTTTCGCGGTGGGCATCCCGTTCGTCAGCGCGTGGTTCCCGCCCGAGCGCAAGGGATTCGCCACGGGGGTCTTCGGCGCCGGGATGGTGGGCACCGCGGTGGCGGCGTTCTTCACCCCACGGTTCGACAACTGGTTCGGCGGGATGCAGACGCACGTGATCCTCGCGGTCATCCTCGCCGTGACGGCCGTGATCGTGCTGCTGTTCGCGCGGGACGCGCCGCAGTGGGCCCCGCAGAACGACCCGTTCCTGCCCAAGATGTGGTCGGCGATGAAGCTGCCGGTCACGTGGAACATGTGCGTGCTCTACGGCCTGGTGTTCGGCGGTTTCGTCGCGTTCTCCAGCTACCTGCCCACCTATATCGCCAAGATCGACGTCTACGACTTCGACCCCGTGGCGGCGGGCAGCCGCACCGCGGCGTTCGCGATCGCGGCGGTCATCGCGCGCCCCATCGGCGGCACGCTCGCGGACCGCGTCCCGCCCAAGAACGTCGTGCTCGTCTCCGTCGCCGGCACCGCGGTGTTCGCGGCGCTGGTCAACATGCAGCCGAAGCCGGAGTGGCAGGCGGGCCTGGTGTTCGGCGGGCTTGCGTTCTTCCTGGGGATCGGCGCCGGCGGCGTGTTCGCCTGGCTCTCGCGGCTCGCGCCCGCGAACCGCGTCGGCAGCGTGACGGGACTCGTCAGCGCCGCAGGCGGTCTGGGGGGATACTTCCCGCCGCTGATCATGGGCGCCACCTTCGACGAGGCCGGGAACAACTACCACGTGGGGTTGACGCTGCTGGTGATCACCGCGGTCATCGTCCTGGTGTACACGGCGATGCTGGTCCCCGCGGACGACCCGACCAAGCGGGTGAGCAGGCCGGGGGCGAAGACGCAGGACGCGGTGAAGACATGAGATCCGGTGAAGGCACCAGATGCGGGAACCCGCCCCCGCGGGGCCGACCCACGAGGAGCGTGGACAGCACCGCCGCACCGACCACAGCGAGGAGACCAGCGTGACCACCACCGACGACACCCAGCGCAGCGGCGACCTGCACCGCGGCAGGCCCCGGACCGACGGGCCGTTGGCGGACGTGCTGCTGGACACCGGCAGATTCTTCCGCCGCGGCACCGAATACTCCGATGACAAGCGCAGCATCAACATCGTCGGGGGCCGCGACGGCGACATCTTCTACCGTGACCGCTGGAGCCACGACAAAGTGGTCCGGTCCACGCACGGCGTCAATTGCACCGGCTCCTGCTCGTGGAAGATCTACGTCAAGGACGGGATCATTACCTGGGAGACCCAGGAGACCGACTATCCCTCGGTGGGCCCTGACCGCCCCGAATACGAGCCCCGCGGCTGCCCGCGCGGCGCCGCCTTCTCGTGGTACACGTATTCGCCGACCCGGGTCCGCTACCCCTACGGCCGCGGCGTGCTGGTGCAGATGTACCGGGAGGCCAAGGCGAGGCTGGGCGATCCGGTGCTCGCCTGGGCGGACATCCAGTCCGACCCCGGACGGCGCCGCCGATATCAGCAGGCGCGCGGCAAGGGCGGGCTGGTCCGGATCTCCTGGGACGAGGCGGCGGAGATGGTGGCCGCGGCGCACGTGCACACGATCAAGGAGTACGGGCCGGACCGCGTCGCCGGCTTCTCGCCCATCCCGGCGATGTCGATGATCTCGCACGCCGCCGGCGCCCGCTTCGTCGAGCTGCTCGGCGGTGTGATGACCTCCTTCTACGACTGGTACGCGGACCTGCCCGTCGCCTCCCCGCAGGTGTTCGGCGACCAGAC
>CAYVJJ010000405.1:0-2814 GCA_964451655.1 uncultured Mycobacteriaceae bacterium
ACCCGATGCTGCGCGACCATTGGGAGCGCGCGTCGGACGACGCGCAGCGGGTGCGGGTGGTGGTCGACCAGATCGCCTCGTACACCGAGAGCCGCCTCGAGCGCGTGGACAGGGAGAGCCGCGCGGACCAGGCGGGGTGGGCGTAGCCGCCCCGCACCGGACATGGACGGGCCCGGCGATGAGGGCAAACGGTGCGCGGTCCGTTCCCCGCCTACACTGCACGTGTGGCCGGCCGAATCCCTGAACGCGACATCGCAGCGATCCGTGAACGCGTCCGCATCGAGGACGTCGTCGGCGAGTATGTGGCGCTGCGCAGGGGCGGCGCCGATTCGATGAAGGGCCTGTGCCCGTTCCACGACGAGAAGACGCCCTCGTTCCACGTGCGGCCGAATCACGGGCACTTCCACTGCTTCGGGTGCGGCGAGGGCGGGGACGTCTTCAGCTTTCTGCAGAAGATCGAGCACATCGGGTTCGTCGAGGCCGTCGAGCAGATGGCCGACAAGACCGGCTACCGCATCAACTACGAAGGCGGCGGCACAGCTATCCGCCGGGACCGCGGCACCAGGGCACGCCTCGTCGCCGCCAACGCCGCGGCCCAGGAGTTCTATGCCGAGCGGCTCGGACAGCCGGACGCGGAGGCGGCCCGCACCTACCTCCAGGAGCGGGACTTCGACGGGAACGCCGCGCGGATGTTCGGCTGCGGCTACGCCCCGGCGGGGTGGGACAGGCTCACCAAGCATCTGCTGAGCAAGGGGTTCGAGTTCTCCGAGCTCGAGGCGGCCGGTCTGTCGCGGCAGGGCAAGCGCGGGCCGATGGACCGGTTCCACCGCCGGTTGCTGTGGCCCATCCGCAGCCTGGCCGGTGACGTGATCGGCTTCGGTGCGCGCCGCCTCTACGACGATGATCCGATCCAGGCGAAGTACGTCAACACACCGGAGACACTGCTCTACAAGAAGTCGCAGGTGCTCTTCGGGCTGGACCTGGCGAAGCGCGAGATCGCCAAGCGGCACCAAGCGGTCATCGTCGAGGGGTACACGGATGTCATGGCGATGCATCTGGCGGGCGTGCCCACCGCGGTGGCCGCCTGCGGCACCGCCTTCGGCGGCGACCACCTCACGATGCTCCGCCGGCTGCTGCTGGACGACAGCTACTTCCGGGGGGAGATCATCTACACCTTCGACGGCGACAGCGCGGGGCAGGCGGCCGCGCTGAAGGCGTTCGACGGCGACCAGAAGGTGACGGCGCAGACGTTCGTGTCCATCGCCCCGGAGGGCAAGGACCCGTGCGAACTGCGCATGTCCGACGGCGACCCCGCGGTACGGGACCTGATCGCGCGCCGGGTGCCGATGTTCGAGTTCGCCATCCGCTCGATCATCTCCGGGATCGACCTGGACACCGAAGAGGGGCGCGTCGAGGCGCTGCGGCGGTCGGTACCGATCGTGGCGCGCATCAAGGACCCTTCGCTGCGCGACGGCTACGCCACCCGCCTGGCCGACCATTGGGTGGGCTGGCCCAACATCCCGCAGGTGGTGCGCCGGGTGCGGGAGGAGTCCCGTCGCGCGGGCCGGCGGCCCACCCGGCCGGAGGCCGCCCGTCCGGCACGACGCGGCGACGACGACGCGGCACGGCCGGCGCAGCCGCCGGCCGTGTCGAGGCCCACGCCGCGGGATCCGGCGCTGTGGCCGCAGCGCGAGACCCTCAAGGCGGTGCTGCAGGAGCCGGCTATCGCGGGCGCGGTGTTCGACTCGCTGCCCGCGGAGAGCTTCACCCACCCCGCTTACGCCACGGTGCGGTCGGCCGTCGAGGCGGCGGGAGGGACCGCGGCGGGGCTCGGCGGCGGAGAGTGGGTCGAGGCCGTGGCCGTCGCGGGGGAATCTCTGGTCAGCGGCCCCGGGGACGGCACTCCTCGGATGAGCGGCGAGCAGGTGCGCTCGCTGGTCACCGAACTGGCAGTGGAGGATATGCGGGTCGCCGAGGCGGACCTGCCCCGCTACATCGGCGGCGTGCTGGCGCGGTTGCAGGAGGTGTGGGTGGGCGAACAGATCGCGGACCTGAAATCGAAGCTCCAGCGCATGTCACCGGCCGACGACGCGGACGGGTACCGGGCGTTGTTCGGCGACCTGGTGGCGCTGGAACAGTACCGTCGCAGCCTGCTGGACCAAGCGGTCGGTGCCCGCGAGGACATGCCCATCGGCTGAGTGCCGGCCGGCCGGTCGCGGCACAGGGCGGGGTTCCGGATGCGTCAGTGCTGTTCCTCCGGCTCGGGGATGTACACGGATGTGTCCTGGTCTATCGACTCGATCCTGGTGTACTTGGGCTCGGTGCTCAGTGCGTCGGAGAGGCGCTGACGGCCCATGTCGATGGCGGTGCGTGTAGCGGGGCTCTCCGCGATGGCCTTGGCTGCGCGGCTGATCTGCTCGTAGCGGCGCCTGCCGGCCTTGGTCCCCATCACATACCCGGCACCCGCCGCGACCACGATACCGATCATCGACTCTCCTCCCTCGACACCGGCTGGAACTCCGGAGCGGTCCCCGCCACGATACCGGCAGCAACGATAGTGGCGTCGGAGCCGCGACGGCGGAGCTGCGGAGACCGGAGCCCTGTTCGATTCGCCGGCGGCGTCAGCGGACCCTGATCGGGGGCGATTTGGCATGGCAGGCGGGGTGTGCGCTAGAGTCTGAGATCGGCGCGAGCGCCGTTTCGCGTCGAGTGATCCCCCGTAGCTCAATGGCAGAGCATTCGACTGTTAATCGAAGGGTTACTGGTTCGAGTCCAGTCGGGGGAGCATCGCAGAGTCCAGGCCGGGTTCCGTCC
>CAYVJJ010000406.1:0-2808 GCA_964451655.1 uncultured Mycobacteriaceae bacterium
CGCGGACTTCGTCGACGGGCTGCCGGCGGCCCACCCGTCGGGTTTCATCGCCTACGTGGAGGACCAGGAGCTGCCGGGCAAGGCCCGTGCGTCATCGGCGGCGCCGGCGGATGCGGTGACGCTGCTCAGCGCGCACTCGGCCGCCGGACGCGAATGGGAAGTGGTCGCAGTGGCGGGCGTGCAGGAAGGTCTGTGGCCCAACCTGCGCGCCCGCGGCACTCTCCTCGGCACCGAAGACCTGGTGGACGTCATGGACGGCCGCACCGCCGCGCCGGGGTCGGGGGAGCCGCGCGTGCGCATCTCCCGCACCGCGGAACTGCTGGCGGACGAGCGCCGCCTGTTCCTCGTCGCCTGCACCCGCGCTCGACGGCGGCTGCTGGTGACGGCCGTCGACTCCGCCGGGGACGACGAGGCGGTGCCGTCCCGGTTCCTCGAGGGGCTTTCGCCGGACGGTGCCGCGAAGCCGGACGGGTCGTCCCCGGTTCCCGACGAGGCCGCGATCCCCGCCCCGGAATCCGGTGGACGCCGCGTGCTCGCCCCGGGGCCTCTCGTGGGCGAGTTGCGTGCAGTCGTCACCGCGGACCCCGGTGACGACCCGGCGGCGCGTGACCGCCGCCGTCACGCGGCGCGGCAACTGGCGCGCCTGGCGCGGGCCGGGGTGCCGGGCGCGCACCCGCGTGACTGGTACGGCCTGGCGCCGGTCAGCACCGACTCGGCACTGTGGGGTGAGGACGACGGCCCCGTCGCGCTCTCGCCGTCCAACGTGGAGGCGCTGCGCAATTGCGGCCTGCGCTGGTTCCTCGAGCGCAACGGCGGCGACGACGGCGCCCAGGTCTCCGCGGTGGCAGGGACGCTGGTGCACACCCTCGTGCAGGCGGTGGCCGGGGACCTGCCGGAGGACGAGGTCGAGCGCCAGATGGAGGCGGCCTGGAAATACATGGACCTCGGGTCGCAGTGGTATTCGCGGCACGAACTCGAGCGGCACCGCGGGATGCTCGAGGGCTTCCGCGGCTGGTTGCAGGCCACCCGCAGCGAGCTCACCGTCTCGGGGGTCGAGGTGAAGGTGGATGTGGTGCTCGACCCGCCGCCGGGCTCGGAATTGCCGGGCGTGCGGCTGCGGGGGCGTATCGACCGGCTCGAACGCGATCCCGACGGCCGCTTCGTAGTGGTGGACGTCAAGACGGCCCGCAACGCGGTGAGCAACGCCGAGGCGGCCGAGCATGCACAGCTCGCCACCTACCAAGTCGCCATCGCGGCGGGGGCCGTGGACGGGGAACAGGGCCCGCCGGGCGGTGGCCGGCTGGTGTTCGTGGCCAAGTCCGACAGCAAGGGCGTCGCCACCGAACGCGTCCAGTCTCCGCTGGCCGAGGCCGACCTGGCGCAGTGGCGCACCCTCGTCCACGAGGCCGCGGCCACCACGCGCGGTCCCGAGTTCACCGCCCGGGTCAACGACACGTGCCGCCACTGCGCGGTGAAGACGAGCTGCCCCGTCCAGCCCGCGGGAAGGCAGGTGACCGAATGAGCGGCGAGCACAAGGGCCCCGGCGCACACGCCGGGGCAGGCCGGCGCACAGTCCGAGCCGCCGAGATCGCAGACGCGCTCGGACAGCACCCGCCGACGGCGGAACAGACCGCTGTCATCGAGGCCCCTCTGGAGCCGGTGCTCGTCGTCGCCGGCGCGGGTGCGGGCAAGACCGAGACGATGGCCTCGCGCGTGGTCTGGCTGGTCGCCAACGGGCTGGTGGAGCCGTCCCAGGTGCTGGGCCTGACCTTCACCCGCAAGGCGGCGGCGCAACTGACCGACCGCATCCGGCGGAGGCTGGCGCGCCTGGCCGGGTCGGAGCTGCTGCACCGCGTCGACCCGGGCGGCGGGATCCGCGACCGGCTCCGGTCCGCCGAACCGGAAGTAAGCACCTACCACTCCTACGCCGGACGCCTGCTGGGCGAGTACGGGCTGCTTCTGCCGATGGAGCCGTCCGTGCGGATGCTGGGGGAGACGGAACTGTGGCAGGTGGCCCACCGGGTGGTGAGCTCCTGGGACGGCGAACTGGACACCGAGTCGAACCCCGCCACGGTCACGGAGCGTGTGCTCAGGCTCGCCAACCAGTTGGGCGAGCACTTGGTGGATCCGGCCGTGCTGGAGCGGGCGCACGTGGACCTCGAGCACCTGGTGTTCACGCTGCCGCCGGGCCCGCGGCAGCGGAAGGACCCTTCCAAGAAGCTCACCGACCCGCTCGCCGTGCAGGAACGCCGCGTGGCGCTGCTGCCGCTGGTGCAGCGGCTGGCCGAGGAACTGCGCGCCCAGGGCGCCCTCGACCCCGGTTCGCAGATGTCGCTGGCGGCGCGGCTCGCGTCCGGGCACGGCGAGGTCGGGGCGGCCGAGCGGGCGCGGTTCCGCGCGGTGATGCTCGACGAATACCAGGACACGGGGCACTCGCAGCGCGTGCTGCTGTCGTCGCTGTTCGGCGGTGACGCGGAGCCCGGCACCGCGGTGGCGCTCACCTCGGTGGGCGACCCGATGCAGTCCATCTACGGCTGGCGCGGGGCGTCGGCCGCCAACCTGCCGTACTTCACCACCGACTTCCCCACGCAGGAGCGGCCCGCGCGGACGCTCGAACTGCTCACCAGCTGGCGCAACCCGGCGGAGGCGCTCACGCTCGCCAACGCGGTGGCGGCACCGCTGCGCGACCGCGGTGTGCCGGTCAGCGAACTGCGCCCACGGCCGGGCGTCGAGCCGGGCGACCTGCGCGCCGCACTTCTGCCGGACGTGGCCGCCGAGCGCGCGTGGCTCGCCGACCACATCGCGTCC
>CAYVJJ010000407.1:0-2805 GCA_964451655.1 uncultured Mycobacteriaceae bacterium
CCGACCCGCCGGCTGACCGCGAGCATCGCCGAGAACTGGGGCAGCAGCGCCGACGCGGGCGTCGGCGTATCGGTGTCGCGGGGGAGCAGGTAGCCGACCGGATCGCCTGCGCCGTCGCCGTTCCCGTCCGCGGTCCGCGCGCTCGCCGTGGCCTCGGCGTCGAACGCGCCGGCCCCGGGGTCCTCCACACCGATCCGATCGCGGGCCCGCAGGGCGGCGTGCGCGCGCTGCACGGCCGAACCGGATCGCAGCGCCGCCCGTTCCTCGGCTGAGAGTTCCCGCGCGGGCACGTCCACGCCCAGCGGCATGGGCACGGAGGTGCCGAGCCGTTTGAGCTCGAAATCGAGGTACCCGAGGGTCCTGTCGACGTCGACGCCGACGGGGGTGCGGCCGTCGAGGAGGGGGACCATCATCGGCCAGGCCTCGCGGAGCGTGGGCGCGAGCAGCACGTCCGAGACGCTGATCCCGTATCTGCGGCGGGCATCGGCCAGGTCGCGCTGCGGATTGAGCAGGGTGCTGACGGCGGTGCCGTCGTCGAACGCCACCGCCAGTTCGACGGGGCGGGGCTTGCTGCGGGCGGCATCGTCGCCCACCGTGAGCGCGGCGATCGCGCAGTACCGGTGCGCCGCCGCCGGAGCGGTGGAGGCGCGCAGGAACCGCAGGATGCGCCGGTCGGTCTTGAGGTCGCGCGGCAGCACCGGACGCGTGAGCACCAGGCCGTCCATCGACGTGCACCGGCTGAGCGCCACGTAGAGCTGCCCCGTGGCGAAGGTCCCGCCGGTCAGGTCCACCACGAGCCGGTCGACGGTCTGGCCCTGGCTCTTGTGGATGGTGATCGCCCACGCCAGCGTGAACGGCATCTGCGTGAACGAGCCGATCACCTCGTGCCGCAGCCCGCCGCCGTCGACGACCGGCCGGGTGACCTCCCACGTGAAGGCGGTGACCTCGGCGACGTCCCCGCCCTGGAACTGGACGGTCGCGACGCACCCGCGGTCGGTCCACGCGGCGTCGACGATGCGCCCGATGCTGCCGTTGACCCAGCGGTCGGACGGGTCGTTGGTCAGCATCATCACCTGGGCGCCGACTTTGAAGTGCAGGATGTCGCCGGTGGGCGCCTCGAACCGGTCGAGCTCGCCGAGGCGTTCGGCGTGATGCGCGAACTCCTCGCCCGGCAGCCGCTCCAGACGGGTCCGGTTGCGGGACGCGGCCATCCGGTTGGTGGTGGTCAGGGTCAGCCAGAACTCGTCGTCCGGCGGCTGGAACTCCGGCCGCGTCCGGGTGTTGAGCTCGGCGCGCGAACGGTCGACCAGTGCGCCTTCGCGGATGGCGTTGAGGATCGTGGCCAGTCGCTGATCGCCGGACTGGCGGAACACGCGGGTGAGGTCGACGGTGGGGAACTCGCCGGGGTCGTAGGAGTCCGCGCAGAAGAAGTACGGAGTGCGGTAACGGGTGTTGAAGAACTCCTTCTCCGCCTCGCTCACCACGGGCGGCAGCTGGAACAGGTCGCCCACCAGGACGATCTGCACGCCGCCGAACGGGTGCGACGGGTCCGGGCCGAACCGGCGCAGGGCGGCGGCGACCATGTCGAACAGGTCCGCCCGCACCATCGAGGCCTCGTCGATGATGAGGGTCTGCAGCTGCGCGAGCGCCTTGGTGAACCGGCCCGGACGGTATGCGCCGCCCTCCACGTCGGCCAGGGTGGTGCCCGCCCGGAAGCCGAACACCCGGTGGACGGTGTAGCCGCCCACGCCCAGGGCGGCGATCCCGGTGGGCGCGGCCACCAGCACACGCCGGTCCGTCTCGCCCAGGAAGTGCCGGATGAGCGTGGACTTGCCGGTGCCCGCCCTGCCGGTGAGGAAGAGGCTGCGCCCGGAGCGGAGCAGCGCCAGGGCCTGCTCGAACTCCTCGGTGAGCACGATGGGGGACGCGGGCACGCGAAAGCTCCTCGGCTGGTGACCGACGGTGGGCGGTAGTGGCCGTCACGGTACGGCGTAGGGCGATCGCCGGGCCGGGCCGGGGGCGCCGTGTGCTCGGCAACGGTATGAGCCGAAACGGTGTGAGCCGGAACTCAGTGCTCCGGGGAAGGATGCCGCTGATCGTCGGCGTTATGTTTGCGTAGGCAAACAGTCTGGCCGCAGAGCAGAAGGGCTCCCGCCCGTCTCTCTGCGGCCCGGTGCCGACGGGCGCCGACATCGACGACGAGGAGCATCTATGGACAGCGCCGGCAGGCCGCGGCTGGGAGTCATCATCGCCAGCGTGCGCGATTCGCGCGTCGGGCACACCCTGGGCGAATGGGTCGCCGCCCAGGCCCGTGAGCACGGGGGATTCGACGTGGACGTCATCGACCTGGCCGAGGTGGCGCTCCCGATGACCACCTCCGAGCCGCACCACCCGCGCACGGGGCGATACGTCGGCGAGAGCACGAAACGGTGGAGCGAGCGGATCGCGGGGTGCCAGGCTTTCGTCATCGTCACTCCCGAGTACAACTTCGGGATGCCGGCGCCGCTGAAGAACGCGCTCGACCTGGTCTCCACCGAGTGGAACTACAAGCCGGTCGCCTTCGCCTCCTACGGGGGCGTCTCCGGCGGTCTGCGTTCGGTGGAGCACACCAAACAGGTGGTGCTGCCGCTGCGGATGGTGCCGATCCTCGAGGCGATCGTGGCGCCCATGGTGTTCGAGCAGATCGTCGACGGCGTGTTCACCCCCAACCAGGTGCAACTCGGCGCCGCCAAGCAGATGCTCGATGAGCTCTCGCGCGTCACCGCGGCGCTGCGGCCGCTGCAGGGCTGAGGCCGGGCCATTCGC
>CAYVJJ010000408.1:0-2805 GCA_964451655.1 uncultured Mycobacteriaceae bacterium
ACCATCAGCCCGATCATGAGCGCCTCGTTGTGGATCCCGGCGATCAGGTGCAGGAAGACCAGGGGGTTCGCCGCGCCGAGCCACAGGGACGTGACCGGGGCCAGACCGCAGCGCTTGGCCAGCCGGGGGAGGGCCCAGATGATCAGGCAGACCCCGCCCACCTCGAGCAGCCGGTGCATGAGCACCCCGGCCACCACGTTGTCGCCGGTGACGGCACCGATCACCTTGCCGAGCCACAGGAACAGCGGCTCGTACGGGGCGGGGGTGTCCCGCCAGATCGTCGGAACGCTGCGGGTCAGCAGATTGTCCACGCCCAGGGCCTGCGCGGGCCCCAGGGAGTAGGGGTCCAGGCCGCGGGCGGTGATCTCGCTCTGTGCAAGGTAGGAGTAGACGTCCTTGCTGTACATCGGGGGCGCCACCAGCAGCGGCAGCATCCACAGCAGCATCGTGCGGTCCATCTGCGAGCGGCTCAGCCGGCGCGGGGTGTTGCCCTCCCGCAGCCGTCCCACGGCGAGCCGCCCCAGCAGCAGCCAGGCGATCACCAGCATCGCCGTGCCGGTCATGGCGACAGTCAGGGCCACGGTGGGCATGCGCGAGAGAAGCCCGATGACGCGGTGGCCGTAGACGGGGTTCTGGAGTACCGGCTGCGCCCCCGCGCCGAGGGCGCCGACGGCCATGAGCACGGTCCCGCAGGCTCCGAATCTGCGCACGGCGCGCAGACGGCCGGTCTCTTCGGGGTTCAGGTCGCCCGCGCTCTGCTCGACGCGGTGCAGGTGCGCGATGTGCGTACCTGCTTCGCCCGCGGAATCCGCGGTGGGGAGCCCGACGACACGCCGCAGCCGTCTGCTGAGCGGATGTGCGCGTCGCTCCGTGCCGGTCCCTGTCACAATGTGTGAGCGTAATCGGCCTACCGCCGCCGCAGCGGCGACGGGCCTGCGCGTCGGCCGGGCCGGGCCTCCGGCGGGCGCGCCGCGGAGCCGTCCACCTGTCGCGACGGTGTGAATCACCCCACGACGGCGGCGAACGTAGGTCACCCTTGGTAGAAGTCGTGCGGCAATTCCGTCACACTGGTGTTGTGAAATCCGATCCGATGCGCACCCAGGGGAGCGGGACCGGCGCCCACTCACACGGGCCCGGCCCCGATCCGCGCGGGTCGGGCGGCGTATCCGTCGAGGTGACCGTCGAGTCGCGCACACCGGCGGAGGCCGGTACCCGCGCAGAGGTGGTGCAGTTGCTGTTGGAGGACGGCCCCATCTCCGCGACGGAGATCGGAACCCGGCTGGGCCTCAGCGCGGCAGGGGCGCGGCGCCACATCGAAGCCCTGGTGGAGCAGGGCGAGGCCATGGTCGCCAGCGGTGCCGGCGCCCGCCGTCGCGGTCCCGGGCGGCCCGCCAAGATGTTTCAGCTGACCGCGGCCGGCCGGGCACGGCTGGGGCACGCGTACGACGATCTCGCCGGCGCGGCGCTGCGCGAGCTTCGCGAGATCGGCGGCCAGGACGCGGTGGCCGCCTTCGCGCGCCGACGCGTCCGGTCGATAGTCCAGGGCGTGCGTCCCGCTGCCGGCGACCACGGCGGCTCCGGAGAACCGGGGGACGCGGCGCCGGTCGACGATGAACGTCTCGGACAGGTCGCCGGGGACATCGCCCGGGCCATGTCCCGCGCCGGCTACGTGGCGAACACGCGCCGTGTCGGCAAGGGCGTGCAGATCTGCCAGCACCATTGCCCGGTCGCGCATGTGGCCGCGGAGTTCCCGGAGTTCTGCGAGGCGGAGCAGGATGCGTTCCGCGATCTGCTCGGCACGCACATCCAGCAGTTGGCGACCATCGCGAACGGGGATGCGGTGTGCACCACCCACGTACCGCTGGGCATGCCGCAGCCGCCGGCGGACGGCGCCGGCGGGGCGCGGGACGGGGCGGCGCCGGGCAGAGCCGCCGCGCAACCGCACTCGCGGCCCGGGTGAACCGCGCCCGGCCGCACGGCCACCGCATGTTGACCCCATCGACGACTTCACACCCCGCGCGGAGTGCGTAGCGGGAAGCACCAGACTCCGGAAGGAGCCGGCATGACAATCACGTCGGATCAGGCAGGAGCATCGGGCCGCGCGTCGGCCACGGCCACGCCAGAGCCGCTCACGCAGGAGCAGACCATCGAGTCGCTCGGCAACTACGCCTTCGGCTGGTCGGATCCCGACGAGGCCGGCAAGGCCGCCCGCCGCGGCCTGGACGAAGACGTCGTCCGCGACATCTCCGAGAAGAAGAACGAGCCCGCCTGGATGCTGGAGAACCGGCTCAAGGCGCTGCGGATTTTCGACCGCAAGCCGATGCCCGGCTGGGGTGCGGACCTGAGCGGCATCGACTTCGACATGATCAAGTACTTCGTCCGCTCGACCGAGGAGCAGGCCACGTCCTGGGACGACCTGCCCGAGGACATCCGCAACACCTACGACCGCCTCGGCATCCCGGAGGCCGAGAAGCAGGCCATGATCGGCGGCGTGACCGCCCAGTACGAGTCCGAGGTGGTCTACCACCAGATCCGCACGGATCTGGAGGAGCAGGGCGTCATCTTCACGGACACGGACACGGGCCTGCGCGAGTACCCGGAGCTGTTCCAGCAGTACTTCGGCACGGTCATCCCCGCGGGTGACAACAAGTTCGCCGCCCTCAACACGTCGGTGTGGTCCGGCGGATCGTTCGTGTACGTGCCGCCGGGCGTGCACGTGGAGATCCCGCTGCAGGCCTACTTCCGGATCAACACCGAGAACATGGGCCAGTTCGAGCGGACGCTGATCATCGTCGACGAGGACGC
>CAYVJJ010000409.1:0-2786 GCA_964451655.1 uncultured Mycobacteriaceae bacterium
CGCCGGTGGCCCGCCACGGTGCGCGCGGCCACGGTGTACCCGAGCACCAGCCACGAGCAGATGGAGACCACCACGAACGCGAGCGTCACCAGACGGAGGCCCAGGAACGCGTAGTGCGCGCCGAGGACGCCGGACGCCGCCACGAACGTGAGCGTCATGAACCCGGTGTCGCCCGCGCGCCGATGGCGCTCCCAGCGGAACGCCACGTGCAGCAGCAGCGTGAAGTACGTCACGTTGGCGACGGTGAACAGGACGGCGGCGACGATGTGCGCGCCGGAGTTCATGACCGCCGTGGACACGATGCCGGTCGCCATGACGAAGGCGAACGCGCCGGGGCGGAGGTCACGCGGACGCAGGCCGGGGTCGCGAGGCGCATCAGTCGACGTCGTCACGGGAATCACCCTACGGCTGCAGGCATGTTTCCACGGCGTTGTGCACCCCCGGTCGCGGGTGTTCCGCCCACCGGCGGGGGTACCGGGGCCGGGGCGCGGGAACCGCCCTGCGATACTCGGCGGGAATCGGTGTGACGGCGGAGGATACGCTCCGCATCGGTTTTTGCGGCATACCCGTCGCTGGTTATAGTCACCCGATCCCCGGATCAGGTGCGGACACGATTCGCGCTGTGGATGCGGCCATTCCGCGGGGGCTTTGCAAGGTCGAACAGCAGAACGCAGCAATGTCGAACAGCAGAACGCAGCAAGGTCGAACAGCACAACGCAGAAAGTTTCAGACACTTGGATTCAGCACAGAGCGGTAAGGCTCAGGGCTGCACGGTGGGCGTCGTTCGCGAGACGAACGACGGTGAACGCCGCGTTGCCCTGGTCCCGAAGGTAGTGGGCAAGCTGACCGGCAAGGGCGTGCAGGTGATCGTCGAGCCGGGTGCAGGAGAGGCGGCGCTCATCCCCGATGAGGCGTACACCGAGGCCGGTGCGACCCTGGGCGATCCGTGGCAGGCCGAGGTCATAGCCAAGGTCGCCGCGCCCGGATCGGACGAGGTGGCACGCATGCACTCGGGTCAGACCCTGATCGGGTTCCTCAACCCGCGCGGCAACGCCGACGGCGTGGCCGAGCTCGCCTCGGCGGGCGTACAGGGCTTCGCGGTCGAGGCGATCCCGCGCATCTCCCGTGCACAGGCCATGGACGCGCTGTCCTCGCAGGGCAACGTGTCCGGCTACAAGGCCGTGATCGTCGCGGCGACGGAGTCGACCCGGTTCTTCCCGATGCTCACCACCGCGGCGGGGACGGTGAAGCCGGCCACGGTGCTGGTCCTCGGCGTGGGCGTGGCGGGCCTGCAGGCGCTGGCCACCGCCAAGCGCCTCGGCGGCCGGCCCACCGGCTACGACGTGCGTCCCGAGGTGGCCGACCAGGTCCGGTCGGTCGGCGCGCAGTGGCTCGACCTGGGCATCGACGCCGCAGGCGAGGGCGGTTACGCGCGTGAGCTCACCGAGGCGGAGCGCGATCAGCAGCAGCAGGCGCTGGAAGACGCCATCAAGGGCTTCGACGTGGTGATCACCACCGCGCTGGTCCCGGGCCGCCCGGCGCCGCGCCTGGTGACCGCGGCAGCGGTCGAGGGTATGAAGCCGGGCAGCGTGATCGTGGATCTGGCGGGGGAGACCGGCGGCAACTGCGAGCTCACCGAGCCCGGTCAGACCGTGGTCCGCCACGGCGTGACCATCGCGTCGCCGCTGAACCTGCCCGCCACGATGCCCGAGCACGCCAGCGAGCTGTACTCGCGCAACGTCCAGGAGCTGCTCGAGCTGATGCTCGACGACGACGCGCGGCTGGCCCCCGATTTCTCCGACGAGATCGTCGCGGCGGCCTGCGTGACCCGCGCGAAGGAGGACAACTGATGTACACCGGACTGCTGGCGAACATCGCGATCCTGGTGCTGGCCGGGTTCGTGGGGTTCGCGGTCATCTCGAAGGTGCCGAACACACTGCACACGCCGCTGATGTCGGGCACCAACGCCATCCACGGCATCGTCGTCCTCGGTGCGCTCGTCGTGCTGGGCAGCCTGCCGTCCGACGCCGGCTGGGGCGTGCGGATCATCGCGTTCGTGGCACTCGTGTTCGGCACGCTCAACGTGATCGGCGGCTTCGCAGTCACCGACCGGATGCTGGGCATGTTCAAGGGTAAGAAGGAGGCGGCCAAGTGATCCTTGCTGCTGCGCACACCGCCAGCGAGGGGCTCGGCTACACGGTCCTCGCTCTGTACATCCTCGCGTTCGCGCTGTTCATCTACGGCCTGATGGGCCTGACCGGGCCGAAGACCGCTGTCCGCGGCAACTGGATCGCCGCGGTGGGCATGGCCATCGCGGTGGCCGCCACCTTGCTGCACGTCTACAACGACGGGGCCGTGTCCGACGACGGCAGCGGCCGGGTGGGCGTGCCCGCGATCAACTGGATCCTCATCGCCGTGGGCCTGGTGCTCGGCGTGGTCCTGGGCATCCCGCCGGCATTGAAGACCAAGATGACGGCGATGCCGCAGCTGGTCGCGCTGTTCAACGGCGTCGGTGGCGGCACGGTCGCCCTGATCGCCTGGGCCGAGGCCTCGGAGACCAACGGGTTCCTGCATTTCCACGGCGTCGAGCCGGCCTCGCCGATGGTGGTCGGTTCGCTGATCGCGGCGATCATCGGTTCGATCTCGTTCTGGGGTTCGCTGGTGGCGTTCTCCAAGCTGCAGGACATCCTGCCGAAGGGCCTGGAGAAGTTCACCACCGGCAATGCCAAGATCTTCCAGCTGGCCAACATGGTCCTGCTGGTCGTCTCGATCGCCCTCGCCGTCGT
>CAYVJJ010000410.1:0-2774 GCA_964451655.1 uncultured Mycobacteriaceae bacterium
ACGGTGTCGGTCAGCCACCGGTCCGCCGGGCGGCCGCGGGCGGCGATGCCGAAGCGCGAGGCGATGGCCGTCTCGTACACCGTCCCCAGCGGCTGACCGGTGTCCTCCTGCGGCGCGGGCTCGGGGTCGATCGTGACCCGCAGGACGTCCTCCTTTTCACCCCGCAGTACCGCGAGCACCCGGTGCGACGGCACGGTCGTGAACGGCTCCGAAAAATCGAAGTAGTCGGCGAATTTGGCGCCCGCGGCCTCCTTGCCCTCGCGTACCGCGGTCACGATGCGACCGCGCCGCCACATCGTCTCGCGCAGTTCGCCCACCAGGTCGGCGTCCTCGGCGAACCGCTCGACGAGGACCGCTCGAGCACCCGCCAGCGCCGCGGCGGCGTCGTCGACCCCCTTGCCGGCGTCCACGAAGCGCGCGGCCGCCTCCTGCGGGTCGGTGTCCGGATCCTCGAGCAGCAGCCCCGCCAGCGGCTCCAGCCCGGCCTCGCGCGCGATCTGCGCCTTGGTGCGCCGCTTGGGTTTGAACGGCAGGTAGATGTCCTCCAGGCGCGACTTCGAGTCGGCCCCGACGACATCGGCCCGCACGGCGGCGGTCAGCTTGCCCTGCCCGGCGATCGACTCCAGCACCACCGCACGCCGGTCGTCCAGCTCGCGCAGATAGCGGAGTCGCTCGTCGAGTCGCCGCAACTCCGTATCGTCCAGACCGCCGGTGGCCTCCTTCCGGTAGCGGGCGATGAACGGGACCGTCGCGCCGTCGTCGAGCAACCGCACCGCCGCGCTCACCCGCGGCTCGGCCACGTCGAGTTCCTGCGCCACGCGGGCCGTGACCGCCGGGACGCCGCGCATCGCCGCGGCGGCCTGCGCGGCCGCGGTGCCTGCATCGGTCCCGGAAACACGGGTGGACGGGTTCGTCGGCGTATCGGACATCGGTGTCCGCGCCCCCTTCTCGTCGGTCGTTTTCGGTCGTGTCGGTCCGGTCCGCCGAGGCGGCCGGGTGTGCCGCCGCGGCGGCCGGGGGCGGGGCCGCGGTTCAGCGGCCGTCGGGTCCGGCCTCGTGGCGGGCGACGTGTCCACCGAGTGAGGCCCTCTCCTCGGCGGTGAGGTCCGCGCGCTCGAGCAGGTCGGGGCGCCGCTCGGCCGTGCGCCGGAGCGCCTGTCCGCGGCGCCACCGGTCCACGCGCGCGTGGTCGCCGGACAGCAGGACCTCCGGCACGTCCAGGCCCCGCCACGTGGGAGGCCGGGTGTAGCTGGGCCCTTCCAGCAATCCGTCGGAGAAGGAGTCCTCCTGATGCGACCGCGCATTGCCGAGCACGCCGGGGCGCAGCCGCGCGATGGCCTCGACCATCACCATGGTCGCCACCTCCCCCCCGATGAGGACGTAATCACCGATCGAGACCTCCTCGATCCGCACGCGCCGCGCCGCATCGTCGAGGACGCGCTGGTCGATGCCCTCGTACCTGCCGCACGCGAACACCAAATGGTCCTCGCGGGACAGTCGCCGGGCCGTCTCCTGTGTGAAGGGGACCCCTGCCGGGGTGGGCACGACGAGGACCGCCGGATCGGGGCAGACGTCATCGAGCGCGGCCCCCCACACGTCCGGCTTCATCACCATTCCGGGTCCGCCGCCGTAGGGGGAATCGTCCACCGTGCGGTGCACATCGTGCGTCCATCCGCGCAGGTCGTGCGTGCGCACCTGCACCAGTCCGCGTTCCGCGGCCTTGCCGAGGAGCGAGACGCGCAGCGGCGCGAGGTACTCGGGGAAGATCGTGATCACGTCGATACGCAGCCGCGGTCCGCCCCCGTCCTGCGGCGCCGTCTCCGGCCCTGCGGTCACCGCGCCCGGCCCTGCGGTCACCGCGCCCGGCCCTGCGGCCGGCCGCCGCCGTCCGCCCCGGACGGCCCCGGCGCGGCGGGACCCGCCGAGTCCGCCTCGGACAGATCGAGCAGCCCGGGCGGCGGGTCGATTGTGAGCGCGCCTTCCTCGGCCGAGACCGCGGTGACGATCTCGGAGACGAACGGCACCAGCGCCTCTCCCCCGCGCTCGGCCGACGCCGTCGCACCGTCGCCGGCATCGAGGCGGACGGCGAGCAGTTCGGCGCCCGCCGTGTGGACCACCTCGGTCACGGTGCCCACCCGGGTCCCGTCCGGCAGCAGCACCGCCAGCCCTTCCAGTTCGTGGTCGTAGAACTCGTCGGGATCGTCCGACGGCGGAAGATCGGCACTCTCGACGAGGAACAAGGTCCCGCGCAACGCGTCGGCGGCGGACCGGTCGTCGACCCCCCGTAAACGCAGCAGAAGCCGCCCGGAGTGCTCCCGGGCGGCTTCCACCGTGTATTCGCGTGTCGCGGGGCCTTCGCCTGCCGCGGAGCGGCGGGGCCGGCGGGCGCGCAGCACCGCGCCCACCGCAAACCGCTCCTCGGGCGAATCCGTGCGGACCTCCACGGCCACCTCGCCGCGGATGCCGTGCGACTTGGCGACCCGCCCGACCACCAGCTCCATGGCGCGGGCCGTCAGCGGTCGGTGTCGACCACGTCGACGCGGATTCCGCGGCCCCCGACGCCGGAGACGACGGTCCTCAGCGCCGTGGCGGTGCGGCCTCCCCGGCCGATGACCTTGCCCAGGTCGTCCGGGTGCACGTGCACCTCGACCGTACGGCCCCGCCGGCTGCTGACGAGGTCCACCTGGACGTCGTCGGGATTGCCCACGATGCCGCGCACCAGGTGGTCCACGGCGTCGGCGACGACCTCGGCGTTCACTTGTCCGCGGCCTCCG
>CAYVJJ010000411.1:0-2770 GCA_964451655.1 uncultured Mycobacteriaceae bacterium
GGGCCAGGTCCAGCGTCGGCACGAGCAGCGCCGGCAGGGCACCGTCCCGGACACGCGGAGGCCGTCGAATCCTGCAGCTTCGGCCCGGCGGGCGAATCGGGCCACGTCCATCGGATCGACGGCAGCGTCCATCCCGGTGTAGACCTTCACGGGGGCGTGCACGGCTTGTCGCCGGCTGCAGCGCCGGTTGCGGCCTCATTGATCAATGCCCTGACCGAGGCCCGCAGCACGGTGGACCGTTGCCGACCGGTGAGCGCCCCAGGGTTGGTCACCGCCGCGGTACCGATGCCGTCGATCATCACCCAAATGGCCCGTGCCGTCCCGCGCACCGTGTCGCCGGGCACGTTCTCCGGAAGCACCGCGGCGAGCAGTTCGGCCAAGCGCCGTTCACCGTCCGCCGCATAGGTCTGCAGGACCCGGGACAATTCGTCGCTCACCAGGCTTGCGGCTTCGAACGCCACCAGAACGCGCCAGAAACGATCGGATGCCTCATCGTGCGGCAGCGCCTGCTCGACCAGGTCCAGCCACTCGTCGATCCCTGAGGACGATCCCGCCGACGTCACCACACGGGTGACGTCGTCGAGAGCTGTGGACAGGGCGGCCTGCAGCAACTCGTCCTTGCCCGCGAAGTAGTGCGAAATGTAGCCGGTGGTGGTGCCCAGTCTTGAGGCCACACGTCGCATCGTCGCGTTCTCCAGGCCCCCCTCCGCCACGAGTGCGCAGGCGGCTTCGGCCACTCGTCGGCGCGCATCGTCCCTCATTGCGTGCGTCATATCGCCCCGTTTCACCTCGTCCCGCCCGGGCAGGTCGCGGGGACACAAGGATAACAACTGTTGTAAGAGGACCCTGAACTGGACATACAGCGACATAACAACTGTTGTGGTATCCGGGTTTCCGGGCTACAGTCCACGTCAACAGTCGCACTGCCGTGCACGGCCGCTCTGAAAGGACCGAGGATGTCATCGCGTCGGGCCCTGAACCGTTCCGATTACGAGCGAGGAGACGTGCCGCTGCGTGACGTCGGCTGGGCCCCGCCGGTGCTTCCGCAGCCGAGGCCTCCACTCGAAGGGGATGAGGAGGCGTCGGTCGTCGTCATCGGGGCCGGGCTGGCCGGCGGTTCCACCGCGTTGCATCTGGCCGAGCGCGGAGTCGACGTCGCCGTGGTGGAGGCCGCGCAGCCGGGCGACGGGGCATCAGGTCGAAACGCTGGCCACGTACAGCCCTACCTGGCGACCCTGACCCCCGCGGAGCAGTGGCGTGACAAGGGAAAACATCTGCTGGACACGGTGATCGAGAACCGCGACATCGTCTACGACCTGGCCGCCAAGCACGGGATCGACTGTGATGCCCAGCCCGCCGGCATGGTCGAGGCGGCGATCCGGCGATACGGCGAGCTCGAACAGAAGGCCCGTGTATGGCGCGGGTACGGCTACGACGTCGACGTGGTGGGGAAGGCCGACCTGACGCGACTGCTGGGAACGGCCGAGTACTCCTACGGCCTGCGCTGGCGGGAGGGCGGATCGGTCAACCCGTATCTGTTCACCCGCGGTCTTTCCGACGCAGCGGTACGCGCGGGCGCGCGCGTGTACGGCGACTCCCCGGTCATTTCGGTCGAGCACGAAGGGGGGCGCCGACGGGTGCGCACGCTCCACGGTTCCGTGCTCGCCGATCAGGTGGTCGTCTGCACCAACGGCCACGCCGGAAACCCGTTCTATCCGCATCTGGCGAAGACGCAGTACCCGCTGGTGGCCTACGCCATGGCCACGACGCCCCTGCCGGAGGACGTGCTGGCCGCCGTCAACCCGTCGCGGGCCGCGTTCACGCAGTTCCCCGCGGGGTTGTTCCCGATGGTCATCGACGAGCGCCGTCGGATCGTCACCGCGTCGATACCCCGCCCGCGCGGCGCGGACAAGGCGCATACGTACTTCCAGCGCACGCTGAATTTCCTCCACCGGACGTTCCCGGTCACCCGTGAGGCGGACATCGGGCTCGAGTCGTACTGGACCGGGATGACGGCGAGTTCGTCCTCGGTGTACCACTCCGACTATCCGCAGATCTTCCGCGTCGACAACGGAGTCCTCGCGCTGATGAACCTGGGGACGTGGGGCGTGTTCCTGGGGCCGTTGCTCGGCAGGAATCTTGCGAACGCCCTCGCCGACGACAGGATGAGCGACGTGATGCTGCCGATCACCGAGCCGGAACGGGCCCGGTTCCGCAACAGCTTCAACATCAAGATCCGTTACGCGCTCATCCCCGGCGCCCGCCTGGCCGACCGCTTCAACATCCTCTGACGTCCCGACCGGCCGTCCATTACCAAGGAGACACGTCATGCAACGGAACTTGCTGCGGCGTAGGGCAATCCTCGTCGCATCTGCTCTGCTGACCGGAGCGGCGCTGCTCACCGGCTGTGCGAACACCGGCGGCGCCGGCGGAGCAACGGGCAGCGGCGACGCAGTCACGCGTGCCGGCATCATCGGCGATCAGCCGGCGGCCGGTGATCCCGTCCGCGGCGGCACACTGACCTTCGCCGGCTACTCGATGCCGTCCAGCCTCGACCCCCTCGTCACCCAGGTAGCGGGTTCCACCGGGGGAACCGAGATGGCGAACATCTACGGCCTGCTCGTGCGCTACGACGCCGAGAGCCGGCAGTACGTGCCCCAACTGGCAGAGTCGCTCACCGAGAGCCCCGACCATCTGACCTGGACCATCGGACTGCGTGACGGCGTCACCTTCTCCGACGGCACCCCGCTCGATGCGCAGGCCGTGGTCG
>CAYVJJ010000412.1:0-2759 GCA_964451655.1 uncultured Mycobacteriaceae bacterium
GCGTGCCCGGGGTGGACGCGGTCGTCGCGGGTGGAGGTGGTCAGCAGCACCGGCGGGTAGTCCGCGGCGGCGTCGGTGTTCTGGTACGGCGAGTACCGGGACAGGAACTCCCACTCGGCCGGGTCGTCGGGATCGCCGTACTCGGCCATCCACGACGCGCCCGCCAGCAGCCGGTGGTACCGGCGCATGTCCAGCAGCGGCACCTGGCACACCAGCGCGCCGAACAGTTCCGGGTACGCCGTGAGCATCACGCCCATGAGCAGGCCGCCGTTGCTGCCGCCCTGCGCGCCCAGCAGCTGCGGGGTGGTGATCCCGCGGTCGACCAGGTCGCGCGCCACCGCCGCGAAGTCCTCGTACACCAGGTGCCGGCCCGCCTTCACGGCCTGCGTGTGCCATTCGGGGCCGTACTCGCCGCCGCCGCGGATGTTGGCCACCACGTACACGCCGCCACGCTCGAGCCAGCCGGCGCCGATCAGCCCCGAGTATCCGGGGGTGAGGGCGTTCTCGAAGCCGCCGTAGCCGTAGAGCAGCGTGGGCGCGGGGGACGGCGCGGCGCCGGCGTCGGTGCGGGGCCCGACGACGAAGTACGGGATGCGGGTGCCGTCGTCGGAGACGGCGAAGTGCTGGTCGACGGTCAGACCGGCGGCGTCGAAGAAATCGGGGGCGGTCTTGAGCGGCGCGACACCGTCCGCGGAATCCCCGTGCAGCAGAGTGGCAGGCTGCAGGTAGCCGGTGGACACCACGAACAACTCGTCGGAGAAGTCGGAGTCGGTGCCGATGACGCTGACCGTGGCATCGTCCGGCACGCCCTCGACGGGGCGGGCGGCGGCCGGGTCCGGGTTCTCCAGGTCCAGAACGGTCAGGCGGGTGCGCACGTCTTCGAGCACGGTGAGCAGCAGGTGGTTCTTCGTCACCGAGAAGCTCTCCAGGCTGCGGTGCTCATCCGGCCTGAACAGTACGGTCAGGTCCCTGAGGCCGTCGCGGTAGGCGTCGAGGTCGGTGCGCAGCAGGGTGCCGGGAGCGTACTCGGCGTCGCCGACCTGCCAGGCCGAGCGTAGAAAGACGAACAGCCACCGGCGGTGCAGCGAGATCTCGCAGTCGCCGGGCACCTCCAGCAGTTCAGCCTCGCCGCCGGGGGAGAGCAGATAGCGCTCGGTGGTGTAGAAATCCAGGGCCCGCTCGGCCAGGTGGCGCTCGAATCCGGGGGAGTCGTCGTAGAGGACGCCCACCGCCACGTCCTGGCGTGTGCCTTCGAAGACCACCTCGGCGTCCTCGATCGGGGTGCCGCGGCGCCAGCGCCGGGCCACTCGCGGGTAGCCGGAGTCGGTGAGCGCGTCCTCGCCCACGTCCGTGCCCACGTACACCGTGTCCGCGTCGATCCAGGAGACGTCGGTCTTGGCCTCGTCGAGGAAGAAGCCGCCGTCCTCGGGAGCGATGAACGTGCGGGAGGCCATGTCGAACTCGCGCACCACAGTGGCATCGGCTCCGCCGCGGGAGAGCATGACCAGCGCGCGCGGATGCCGCGGGCGCGCCTCCGGATCGGCCGGGTCCCACTGCCGCAGCACCGCGGTACCGGCCCACACCCAGTTCTCGCCCTCGTCCTCCGCGAGGGCGTCGAGGTCGATCAGCACGTCCCACTCGGGGGAGTCAGTGCGGTAGGACTCCAGGGTGGTGCGGCGCCAGACGCCCCGGACATGGTGGGCGTCGCGCCAGAAGTTGTAGAGGTGCTCGCCGCGTCGGCGCGGATAGGCGATACGGGCGTCGGTGTCGAGGATCTCCCGCAGACGGTCGCGTGTGGTGGCGAAGCGCTCGGAGCCGGTGAACCGGTCGGTGGTGAGGGCGTTGCGCTCGCGGACCCACGCCAGCTGCTTGTCGCCGTCGACGTCCTCCAGCCACAGGTGGGCATCGACGGAACCTGTGTCGACGTGGCCGGGGGCGGGAGAGTGCGCGGAGGTGTCCATACGGACATTCTGGCAGCGCACCGGTGAGCGGTTGTGGGCGCCGGCGCGCGGCCACCTGCGTGTGGCCACGCACACGCTGAAAGAGTGATGAGTATCACTCTTTCAGATTGAAAATACACACATCAACGTTGCCGGATCGTTATAAAGTGCAGATAAGCCCAGTAGCACGGGGTTTCAGGTCGGTCGTCCGGGTCACGTGGAGGTCTCTGAAAACGGGACGTCTCACCCGAATGAAATTGCGTACCCCCCGGCTCGCCCCTAGTGTCGGTGTTGCTCACGCAGCAGCGGTCATGCGCCGGAGCGGCCGGATGGCTTATCCCGCATGATCATCCATGTAAACGCGTGACACTGACCAAGGAGGATCAGCATGGGTTCGGTTCAGGAGATCGTCAACAACATCTTCGATTCCTTCGGTGACATCACCACCGCCAGCCTCGACGCCGTTTCCGGCATCTGGGAGGCCGCCACCGGCAGCCTGGAGGGTGGCGAGTAAGTCGCCTCTTAGCTCGCGGCGGGGCTCCGACCGAAAGGTCGGGGCCCCGCCGTCGTAGTGTCGATGCTGACCTGCATGAATCCATTAATTATCCCAATTGTGTTCTGGCGGTTGAATAGAGCATGACGACGAAAGTGGAAAATTTCTTGGTCGGAGTTGTAACGCTTGCGAGGTAGGGGCTCGATGTACGGGGTGAGACGCCGGTGCTCACACAGCAGAGGCGCGGCGCTCGTGAAGGTGTTAGACGGACGAGAAGGAGATCATCATGGGTTCGGTTGAGCTGGTTGTTGGCAACATGTTCGATG
>CAYVJJ010000413.1:0-2741 GCA_964451655.1 uncultured Mycobacteriaceae bacterium
TGATGCCGGTGCCGGCCGGGATCAGCTTGCCGATGATCACGTTCTCCTTCAGGCCGATGAGCCCGTCGCTGCGGCGGTTGATGGCCGCATCGGTGAGAACCCTCGTCGTCTCCTGGAAGGAGGCGGCCGACAGCCACGAGTCGGTGGCCAGCGACGCCTTGGTGATGCCCATCAGGACCGGACGGCCGGCGGCCGGCTCCTCGCCCTCCTGGACCGCGCGGCGGTTGGCCCCGTCGAAGTCGGAGCGCTCGACCAGGGAGCCGGGCAGGAACTCCGTCGCGCCCGAGTCGATGATCGTGACGCGGCGCAGCATCTGCCGCACGATGACCTCGATGTGCTTGTCGTGGATCGACACGCCCTGCGCCCGGTAGACCTCCTGCACCTCGTTGACGAGGTGCACCTGGACGTCGCGCGGGCCCATGATGCGCAGCACCTCGTGCGGGTCGGCAGCGCCCTCGAGCAGCTGCTGGCCCACCTCGACGTGGTCCCCGTCGGCCAGCACGCGCTCGTACTGCTCGCCCTCGGGGCGGTGCTTCGCCAGGCGCTGACGCTTGGACAGCTTGTCGTAGACCACCTCTTCGCCGCCGTCGTCGGGGGTGACGGTGATGGTGTAGAAGCGGTCGTCGTCCTCGATGCGCACGCGGCCGGACTGCTCGGAGATCGGCGCCTTGCCCTTGGGCACACGCGCCTCGAACAGTTCCTGCACACGCGGCAGACCGCCGGTGATGTCGTCACCGCCGGCACCGCCCTGGTGGAAGGTGCGCATGGTCAGCTGCGTGCCGGGTTCGCCGATCGACTGTGCGGCGACGATGCCCACGGCCTCACCGATGTCGACCAGCTGGCCGGTGGCCATCGAGCGGCCGTAGCACTTGGCGCACACGCCGGTACCGGTGCCGCAGGTGAGCACCGAGCGGACCTTCACCTTGGTGACCCCTGCGGCCAGGAGCTTCTCGATGGCCGGGTCGCCCAGGTCGCTGTCCTTGGCCACCACCACGTTGCCGTCCGCATCCGTCGCATCCGACGAGAGGGTGCGGGCGAAGGCCGAGGTCTCCACGTGGGCGTCGCGCACCAGGTTCCCGGTGGGATTGCCCGTCGCGTCGAGCTCGGGCTCGGCGATCGTGATCGTGATGCCCCGCGGGGTACCGCAGTCCACCTCGCGCACGATGACGTCCTGCGACACGTCGACCAGACGACGGGTCAGATAGCCCGAGTCGGCCGTACGCAGCGCAGTGTCGGCCAGGCCCTTGCGGGCGCCGTGCGTGTTGATGAAGTACTCCAGCACCGTCAGGCCCTCACGGAACGAGGACTTGATCGGCCGCGGGATGAACTCGCCCTGCGGGTTGGTCACCAGGCCCTTCATGCCGGACAGCGACCGCACCTGCGTCATGTTGCCGGCGGCGCCGGACTTGACGATCATCGGGATCGGGTTGTCGTCCGGGTAGTTGGCCTCCATGGACTTGGCCACCTCTTCCGTGGCCTCCGACCAGATCTTGACCAGCTCGCTGTTGCGCTCCGCTTCGCCGACGGCACCGCGCTGGTACAGCTTCTCCGTCTGGTCCGCGCGACGCTCGTACGCCTCGAGGATCTCGGTCTTCTCCGGCGGCACGAGCACGTCCGACATGGCCACCGTCACGCCCGAGCGGGTCGCCCAGTAGAAGCCGGCGTCCTTGAGCTTGTCCACCGTCTGGGCGACCGTGATCATCGGGTAGCGCTCGGCGAGATCGTTGATGATCGCCGCCTGACGCTTCTTCGGCATGACCTCGTCGATGAACGCGTAGTCCACCGGCAGCAGATCGTTGAACAGCACGCGGCCCAGGGTGGTCTCGGCCATCCAGGTGTCGCCGGGCTTCCAGCCGTCGGGGAACTGCTCGGCCTCGACGTCCGCCGGGGGACGCTGCTGATCGAGGCGCACGCGGATGCGCGCCTGCATGACCAGGTCGCCCAGGTCGACCGCCATGATCGCCTCGGCCGGGCTGGAGTACACGCCCACCGCGGCCTGGTCCGTCGACGCCGGCGCGTAGGAGCCCTTGGCGCCCTCGACCTCCCGCGTCAGGTGGTACAGGCCGGTGACCATGTCCAGTCGCGGCATGGCCAGCGGACGGCCGGACGCCGGCGACAGGATGTTGTTGCTCGACAGCATCAGAATCCTGGCCTCGGCCTGCGCCTCGGACGACAGCGGAAGGTGCACGGCCATCTGGTCGCCGTCGAAGTCCGCGTTGAACGCCTCGCACACCAGCGGGTGCAGCTGGATGGCCTTGCCCTCGACCAGCTGCGGCTCGAACGCCTGGATGCCCAGCCGGTGCAGCGTCGGCGCGCGGTTGAGCATCACGGGATGCTCGTTGATGACCTCCTCGAGCACGTCCCACACCTGCGGCCGCTGCCGCTCGACCATCCGCTTGGCCGACTTGATGTTCTGCGCGTGGTTGAGGTCCACGAGACGCTTCATCACGAACGGCTTGAACAGCTCGAGCGCCATCAGCTTCGGCAGACCGCACTGGTGCAGGCTCAGCTGCGGGCCGACGACGATCACCGAGCGGCCCGAGTAGTCGACGCGCTTGCCCAGCAGGTTCTGGCGGAAGCGGCCCTGCTTGCCCTTGAGCAGATCGGACAGCGACTTGAGGGGACGGTTGCCCGGCCCGGTCACCGGCCGGCCGCGGCGCCCGTTGTCGAACAGCGCGTCCACGGACTCCTGCAGCATCCGCTTCTCGTTGTTGACGATGATCTCGGGCGCGCCGAGGTCG
>CAYVJJ010000414.1:0-2712 GCA_964451655.1 uncultured Mycobacteriaceae bacterium
GTGGAGAACTACTGCGCGCGCGTCGAGGCGGAGGTGCGCTCGCAGGAGCAGCCCGACGACTCCTCCGCGGACGAGTTGCGCGCCGCCGCCCCCGAGGCGCGCGCGGAGATCCTGGAGCCCGTCGAGTAGAGCCCGGGACCTGCCGTGCCGGCGGCGGGCGCCGGGGCTCAGGCTGGGTCCGGCAGCCCCATGGCCGAGCGGGTCCGGGCGGGGACGTGCACCAAGTGCTCGGCGTTCTTGGTCACGAACTTGCGCACGTAGCTGCAGGTGGGGATGACCGACAGGCCCTGCGATTCGGTGTCCGCCAGCGCCGCCGCGACCACCTTGCCGGCGAGCCCGCGCCCGCCGAACTCGGGGTCGACCTCGGTGTGGTCGAAGTCGCGTGCGCCGTCGGCGGGGCTGTAGGCGGCGAACCCTGCGAGGGTGTCGTCGGCGAAGATCTCGAAGCGGTTCTTCTGCTCGTTGTGCACGATCTTCTCGCTCATCTGCTGCCGCCTTCCGTCGACGCCGGCCCGCGGGGTGCGGGCACGCTCACTGGGGGAGCCCACTCACCGTTGTAGCAGCCGCATGACGAACCCCGGCGCCCAGGCCGTGCGCGGGGCGCCGGCCGGGTTGTAGTGCCCGGGCGCGTCGGAATAGCGGCCGGCGGGCAGGTTGCGGGCCGGGCTCTCCAACAGGGGCTCGTCCGCGCGGATGCGGCCCGCCGCGCGGTCCATGCCGTCGCGGGCCCGCGGATGCTTGCGATAGCGCGGCGGCACCAGGTGGAACACGGCGTTGACCGAGCGCCCGACGAGCCGGTGCAGCCGCTCGTCGCGCGCGGTCCAGCAGTACCCCAGCAACTCACGCACCTCCGGGTCGTACATCCCCACCGTCAGCCAGACGAATCCGCGTGCCAGCAGCGGACGCTGCAGCCGCCAGAGGGACTCGGGCAGCCACGGCAGGAACGGGGGCCGGGGCAACGCGGACAGGTCGAGGACGTCGCGAGTGGCCTTGTTGTCCTCCAGAACCTCGGTGCACATGCGCTTCCAGTACCGCTGGAAGTCCTCCCACGTCTCCGGCACCGGCCGCATGCTCACGCCGTACTGCGCATACCACTGCTTGTGCTCGTCGAACAGCCGGCGCTTCTCAGCCTCCGGCATGCCGCCGCAGAAGTGCTCGGCCGTGACGATGGTGCCGTAGAAGAAGGTGGCGTGCGCCCAGTAGAAGACGTCCTGGTCCAGCGCGTGGTACCTGCGCCCCTGTGCGTCGACGCCCTTGATCCCGCGGTGGTAGTCCCGCACCTCCAGACCTGTGCGGTGCGCCCGGTCGCCGTCGAACACGACGCCCCCGATGGGGTAGAGGGACCGCAGCAGCCGCTCCCACCGCTCGTCGAAGAAGTCGGAGTGCTGCTCGACTGCCGCGCCCAGCTTGGGGTGCATGTTCTGCATGGATCCGGCCCACGGGCCCTGCAGCAGACCGCGCCAGTCCCCGAAGTACTTCCAGGTGGCGGAGCCCGGGCCCAACGGCGCGGGAGCACCGGAGACGGAGCGGGCGGTGCCGCGCTCTGCGGTGCGGTCTTCCGGCGGTGCTCCGGACATGGGGACCTCGATTCCGGATCCGCGACGGGCGCGCCCACCGCGAATTCTTTTGACAACGTATGTTGTCAGGATAGGAATGCGGTGCAGGCCGGTCAAGTATTGGGGTGGTGGCGATGGTGCGCACACGCGGGGCGCGGCCCGCGCTGGAGGATCGGCGCAGGGCGCGGCGCGAGGCGCTGCTCGATGTGGGCATCGCGCTGCTCGGGGCGGCCGAGTCCACCCCGGTGACGGTGCGCGCGGCCTGCCGGGCCGCCGGACTCACGGAGCGCTACTTCTACGAGAGCTTCCCCGATCGCGACGGTTTCGTCCGCAGCGTCTACGACGAGCTGGGCAGGCGGGCCAAGGCCGCGCTGGAGGACGTGGTGCAGGCGGGGCCGATGGACGGCCGGCGACGGGCGAGGGCCGCGGTCGAGGCGTTCATCGCATTGACGGTGGACCGCCCGGTGATGGGGCGCGCCTTGCTCATCGCCCCGCTGACCGAGCCCGCGCTGAGCAGGGTGGGCGTGGCGCTGGCGCCGGAGTTCGTCACGATGGTGTTCGAGGGCCTGTCGGAGGTGGAGGACATCGCCGAGCGGCGCATGCGGTCCACGGGCCTCGTCGGTGCCTTCACCGCGCTGTTCATCGGCTATCTCGACGGCACGCTCGCTGTGGACCGGGAGCGGCTGATCGAGCACTGCGTGGCGCTCCTGGTGGATTCAGGCGTCCGCAACCCCCGCGGGCCGCTCCCGGACGGCGCCGTGCACGGTGGCGGCGGCGCCTGAGCGGCCCGGCGGCCCTGCCCGGGCGGTTCACGGCTCAGGGTTCCGCGCCCACGCCGTCGATCGCCGTGAACCCGAGCGCCCCGCGGCCCGCCCCCGTCACCGCAGGGAGGACGTCGGCGATCGCCTGGCGGCCCTCGGGGGCGCCGTCGGCGGGCCGCGCCTCCAGCACGGCGCGCATGCCGGACGAGGAGGGGACCAGCGCCACTTCAGCGACGGGGGCCCCGGTGACCGGCTCGCACACGTCCCAGGCGTAGCGGAGTCCGTCCTCCCAGTCCTGCGGCCGCCGCGCACGCAGATACCAGGCGCCGGCGTTGATTTCGATGGGTTCCACTGCCCTGGTGCTCCTTCCGTCGGCAGGCGCCTCACCGTCGAAG
>CAYVJJ010000415.1:0-2708 GCA_964451655.1 uncultured Mycobacteriaceae bacterium
CGCATCTATCCGTCGCAGGCGGCGATCTCGCAGACCAGCGGGCACGGCGACTTCGGTTTCACCTACAACACCCCCGTCGCCCTGGGCGGCGCGGAGTCGCGGGCCGAGCAGATCGGCTTCATGCGCGTGGCCGACGGCCCCGCCATGGTGACGGCCGCCGTGCGTGAACAACTCAAGAAGGGCGCCTCGCAGATCAAGCTGATGACCGGCGGCGGCGCCGCGTCGATGTACGACCCGCTCTACACCCTCCAGTTCACGCCGGAGGAGATCCGCGCGGCCGTGCAGGCGGCCGAGGACTACGGCACGTATGTGGCCACCCACGTGTACTCGGTCGCCGGGGTGCGCCGTGCCGTCGACGCCGGCGTGCGCTCCATCGAGCACGGCCAACTCGTCGACGAGGACACAGTCAAGCTCATGGCGGACAAGGGCACGTGGCTGTCGCTGCAGCCGTTCGCCGAGCACGACCACCACTACCCGGATCCGGACCGTGCGCAGAAGAACCGCGACATCTGCGACGGCGTGGACAACGTGTACGGCTGGGCGCGCGCACACGGCGTCCGGGTGGCCTTCGGCACGGACCTGCTCCTCGAACCGCAGCAGGCTCCGCTGCAGAGCGAGATGATGACGCGCCTCGGGCGGTACTTCAGCAACGCGGACGCGCTGCGCATGGTGACCTCCGGGAACGCGGAACTGTTCCGGATGTCGGGTGAGCGCGACCCGTACCGGCACGGCCGGATCGGCGAGATCACCGAGGGCGCCTTCGCGGACGTCCTGCTGGTGGACCGGAACCCGCTGGAGGACCTGTCGGTGCTGGCGGACCCGGAGGACGGCCTGCGGGTGATCATCAAGGACGGGCGCGTCTGCAAGAACACGCTGGAGAACGGGTTGTGACCGCGCCGGCGCCGGCCGCACCCGCGCTCGCAGTGTCCGCGCGCGGGATCGCCGTGCACGGTCCGTGGGGGCATTCCTACGGCCCCGTGGATCTCGACATCGCCGCGGGCGGCGTGACGGTGATCGGCGCGCCGGTGAGCCGGGGCCGCACTGCGCTCATGCTGACGCTCTGCGGCCGCTTGCGCCCGCAGCGGGGGGCGTTGTCGATCCTGGGGTTCGACGACCGGCCCCGCAGAGCGCTCCGCCACACGATGGCGGCACTCATCGACGAGGTGGACGGGATCGAGCAGTCCGTGCGCGTGCGCGACCTGATCACCGAGAAGAGACGGTGGAACTCCTCCTGGTACAAGCTGATCCGCCCCGCCACCGGCCAGGACCTGATGGATATGTGCGCCCCGGTGTTCGGAGACTGCCCGCTGCCGCCGCGGGGCGAGTTCGTCGACCGCCTTCCGGAACTGCAGATGACGCTGCTGCGCCTGGCCATCGCCAACAGCCCGCGCCGTCCCCTCCTCGTGGTGGGCGGTGTCGACGGCATGGGAAATGACGACGAGCGCGCGTTCGTGTTCGAACGGCTGGCGGAATTGGGCCGCGAGCAGACAGTGATCGTGGCCGACGAGAACGCCCGCGCCCCGGTGCCCGGCGTGCGCGAGGTCATCGAACTCCCCCACCTCACCACCGGCGGCGCGCCCCCGATGCAGGGAGCGGGGTGGCGCTGATGCTCGCCGGAATGTCGCTGGGCACCGACATAAAACGGTACTCGCGGGGGGTCATGCCCCGTATCGCCATCGCGGCGATCGTCTTCCTGCCGCTCATGTACGGCGCCCTCTACCTCTGGGCGTTCTGGAATCCGTTCGCGGCCGTGAACCGTATCCCCGCGGCGGTGGTCAACCTCGACGCCGGCGCCACGGTGCAGGGCCAGCGCCTCGACGCCGGCACGCAGGTGGTGGACCAGCTGGTGGGATCCAGGCAACTCGACCTGACCGAGGCCACCGCCGCAGAGGCGCACGACGGGATCGAGCACGGCCGCTTCTATTTCACGATCACGATCCCTGAGAACTTCAGCAAGGCCATCGCATCCCCGTCCACAGGGAACGCCGAGCAGGCGGAGATCACCTTCACCTACGACGATACGAACAACTACCTGTCCACGGTGATCGCGCAGGATGCCGCCCAGCAGGTGCTGAGCCAGGTCAACGCCGCGGTGGGCGAGCAGACGGTGGACCAGGTTCTGGCGGTGGCCACCAAGGCGAAACCCAAGGTGACCCAGGCGGTGGACGGCGCCGGGGAACTCGCGGCGGGCTTGAAGACCGCGAACACCGGCGCCGGGGCCCTGGCGTCCGGGGCGGGGGAACTGGCCGAGAACCTCCACGTCGCGCACGGCGGCGCCCAGGAACTCGCCTCCGGCACGGCCGAGCTCGACACCGCGATCCGGTCGGCGACGGCGCCGCTGCTGCAGTTCACCGAGGGGCGGGGCGCGGTGCAGCCGGGAGAGGTCGTCGCGCTGGCGGACAGGGTCGGGAAGGTCGCCGACCTGATCGCGGCGACGCCGCCGGTGCCGACCGTGCCGCAGGCCGACTCCGACGTGGTCGCCCAGGCGGTGGAGGCGCTGCAGACGATCGGCACGCCCCAGGCCCGCAGCGCCGCGGACGCGCTGCGCGGCATGGCGACACCCGCTGCGGGGACGGCCGCCGCGCCGGCGCCCGACTACCGGTCGGTCGTGAACGAACTGCGCGCCATCCAGAACGACGCGGGCGTCGTCGCCGCGCAGATGAACGACCCGTCGAGCCCCGTCCGGCAGATCCTCGCCGCGCTGCAGG
>CAYVJJ010000416.1:0-2708 GCA_964451655.1 uncultured Mycobacteriaceae bacterium
GTGACCTCGACGCACTCGTCGGAGGCGCAGAACTCCATCGCCGCCTCCAGGTCGAGGGTGATCGGCCGCGCGAGCGTCTCGGTGGAGTCGGCGCTGGCCGCGCGCATGTTGGTGAGCTTCTTCTCCTTGGTGACGTTGATGTCGAGGTCTTCGGCGCGCGGATTGATGCCCACGACCATGCCCTCGTAGGTGTCGGTGCCCGGCTCGACGAAGAAGGTGCCGCGGTCCGCCAGCTGGATCATCGCGTAGGCGGTCACCGCGCCCGCACGGTCGGAGACCAGCGAGCCGGAGTGCCGGGCGCGGATCTCCCCCGCCCACGGCTCGTACCCCGCGAATACCGCGTTCGCGATGCCCGCGCCACGGGTCTCGGTGAGGAAGTCGTTGCGGAACCCGATCAGCCCGCGCGACGGCACGTGGAACTGGATGCGGATCCATCCCGAGCCGTTGTTGCTCATCTCCACCATGCGGCCCTTGCGCGCGGCCAGCAGCTGGGTGATGGCGCCCATGTGCTCCTCGGGGCTGTCCACCATCAGGTCTTCGAACGGCTCGTGCAGCTTGCCGTCGACCTGCCTGGTGACCACCTGGGGTTTGCCCACCGTCAGCTCGAAGCCCTCGCGGCGCATCTGCTCCACGAGCACCGCCAGGGCCAGCTCGCCGCGCCCCTGCACCTCCCACGCGTCGGGGCGGCCGATGTCCAGCACGCGCAGCGACACGTTGCCGATCAGCTCCTGGTCGAGGCGGGCCTTGACCATGCGCGCGGTGAGCTTGTGGCCGGACACGCGCCCGGCCAGCGGCGAGGTGTTGGTGCCGATCGTCACCGAGATGGCGGGCTCGTCGATCTCGATGCGCGGCAACGCGACGGGCTCGTCGACGTCGGCCAGGGTGTCGCCGATCATGATGTCCGCGATGCCGGCGACGGCGCAGATGTCGCCCGCTTCGACGTACTCGGCCGGCTCGCGCTCGACGCCCACCGTGCGCAGCAGCTCGGTGATCTTCACGGTCTTCACGCCGCCCTCGTGCATCCAGGACACCTGCTGGCCCTTGCGCAGCGTGCCCTGGTGGACCCGTACCAGGGCGAGACGGCCGAGGAACGCGGAGGCGTCGAGGTTGGTCACGTGCGCCTGCAGCGCCGCATCCGGGTCGCCCTTGGGCGCCGGCACCTGATGCAGCAGCAGGTCGAACAGTTCGTCGAGGTTCGGCGCGTCGGGCGCGTGGCCGTCCTCGGGGCGCACGGACGACGCCTTGCCTTCGCGCCCGGAGGCGTAGAGGACGGGCATCTCCAGGGCCAGTTCCGCGGCGGCGGCCGACTCCTCCGGCAGGTCCGCCGCGAGGTCCAGCAGCAGATCGTGCGAGTGCTCCACGACCTCGGCGATGCGGGCGTCCGGGCGGTCGGTCTTGTTGACCACGAGGATCACCGGCAGCTCCGCGGCGAGGGCCTTGCGCAGCACGAAGCGCGTCTGCGGAAGCGGCCCCTCCGCCGCGTCGACCAGCAGCACGACGGCGTCGACCATGGACAGGCCGCGCTCGACCTCGCCGCCGAAATCGGCGTGGCCGGGCGTGTCGATGACGTTGATGATGGTGACCGAGCCGTCCTCGTGGTGCCGGTGCACGGCGGTGTTCTTGGCGAGGATGGTGATGCCCTTCTCGCGCTCGAGGTCACCGGAGTCCATGACGCGGTCTATCGGCTCCGCGCGCTCCGCGAACGCCCCGGACTGACGCAGCATCGCGTCGACGAGGGTGGTCTTGCCGTGGTCGACGTGCGCGACGATGGCGACATTGCGGAAATCGGTGCGGGACGTGCTCACGCGGGGCGTACTCCTGGATCGGTAGGGTCGGACGGAACCGCACGGCGGGTCCGGGGTCGCTGTGCTCCGGCGGACGGCGCGGCGCCCGGCATGGGCCGCGGCGGGCCCGGGCGGGCCGGCCCGCAGCGCTCCGCGGTGGCACAACCTGAGTCAGAGTACTCGCATGACGGCGGGATCCCGCGCTCAGGAGCGGGGGCGGAGCCCCTGGTGTGGCCGAACTCACCGGGCGCCGCTCAGGGGCGCGCAGCCTCCTTCAGCACCGCCTGCAGCGCCTCGATCCACACGCGGTCGTTGTCGACCAGCGGCATACGCTGAAGGTCGGCGCCGTCGGCCCAGTGCAGCGCCCGGTGCTCGCGGGCCTCCGGCTCCCCGGACTCCACCTCGGCGAGGTAGGCGCGCAGCAGCATCGGCGCCGTCGCGTCGGCGCCGTCGAGGCGCGCCTCCCCCGGTAGCCGGCGCCCCACCCGGACCGTGATCCCCAGCTCCTCGTGCAGTTCCCGGCGCAGGCCCTGCGGGCCGGACTCGCCCGGCTCGACCTTGCCGCCGGGCAGTTCCCACAGTCCGTCGAGCGCGGGCGGGCGGCTGCGCTGGGCCAGCAGGACCGCGCCGTCGCGGACGACCGCGCCCGCCGCGACTTCACGCACCGAGCCCTCCGCGATCACCGCGACCATGCCCGGGACGGGGCTGAGGCGCACACGGTCGCCGACGGCGGGCGCCGGGCCGGGGCCGACGGCGGGCGCCGGGCCGCACGCGCCGGCCGCGTTGCAGTCGCCGGAGGCTCCCGCGGAGGGGCCTCCCCACGTGGCGACGACCGGTGCCGCGTGTCCGGCGCCGTCCGGAAGCACCGACACCAGGGTCCGCGACGGCAGCACCGTGACGGACTCGACCGTGCCGTCCACGCCC
>CAYVJJ010000417.1:0-2703 GCA_964451655.1 uncultured Mycobacteriaceae bacterium
GCGCCGTCCGAGTGCACCTGGTCCAGACCCGTCTTGCGGTTCTTCATGACAAAGCCCATCGGTCCCCTTCCTGGCCGGAGTCGCGCATGCCGCCGGCGGGGCCGCGGCCTGCTGAGGTAGACGGTACCCGCGCGGCGGGCGGCGGTCCCGCGACCGACTGCGCAGCCTCATGACCGACTGCGCAGCCTCATGACCGACGGCGCAGCCTCACAACCGGCGGCGCACGGCCACGCGCTACACCGGGTGCGGCCGCGCCCCCGGATCGCCCGCCGGTTCGGCGCGGCCGGCGTCGGCGGGAGGCTCCGCGGCGGCCGTGCCTCCGCGGTCGTGCCCGCGATCCGCGCGCTCGTCGTAGCCTCCGGCGGCCGCGCCGGACCCGCCGGCGGCCCGGCCTCCGCGCGTGACGGCGGCGCGCACCCACACGCGCCCCTGCGCGGTGGCGGCGAGGAACACGATCACGACACCGAGCAGGCTGAAGAACGCCAGCTCCTCCAGGGCGCGCATCCCGTCGCTGGTGCCGGTGGGCGTGCCCACGTCGCCGATGTTCCACGGCCCGGCCAGCACCGGCCCGACGACGAACCAGGCGCCCGCGGCCGCGGCGAGCCACGATCCCAGGGTGGCCGAGGCGCGGTTGCCGCTGCCGAGCAGGATCAGTCCGCCGAGGATCGCGGCCGCGCCGGGCAGCACGGACAGCAGTCCGCGCGCCTGGGTCCACTCCCACGCCGTGTCCGGGGTGTAGGCGAAATCGAACAGCGGACCGACGAACGGGATGATCGCTCCCCATATGCCGAGGAGGATCAGGAGGACGCCGCTGGCGGCGCCCCGGCTGCGCGCCATGCGCAAACGCCCCTCGCGTACGGGTGCGGATGTACGGGTTCGCATATCGACCTCCCGCGGTTGCGGCGCCCGATACGGCCGGCCCCTGCCGGACCTCGCCGACTGCGCCGTTATAAGCCCAGCGTACCCCGCATCCGGGTCCCCTCACCTCCCGTCGGACGGTGGCCGCGCGAACGGGTCGACCCCGCGCAGCCCGGCGGTCACCGCGCCGGCCGTGCGCCGCAGCGCCTGTGCGCGGCGCTCGAGCTCCCGGGCCGTGATCTCCCCGCCGACGTACAGGGTCAGCACCATCTCCTGGCGGCCGTCGGCGTCGAAGGTCGGCGCGGCGATGACGTTGACGCGGCGCGGCTCATCGGGGCCGGCGTCCGGCCCGGCCAGGTGCACGCGCTCGCCGAGGCTGGTGACCATCTCGCCGACCAGGCGGCGCACCTCCTGCGGCAGTTCGTCGGTGTCCACGCCCGCCATCAGCCGGTACAGCCGCTGGCCGGCCGGCGTGAGCCCGTCGACCAAGTAGCCGCGCGCGCGGCACTGCCCGATCACCCTCCGCAGCCGGTCCCTGTCGAGGCGCACCGGCACCGTGGGCTCCATGGCCAGCCAGCGCTCGATCGCTTCGTCCGGCTGCCAGAGCACGTACATCAGCCCCACCGGCGGCGCGAACGGGTAGGTCGTACCGGTGGCCGCGGCCCCGCCGTCCGGGACGGGCCCCGCGGACTCGAGCACCACGACCTTGTCGCCCACCACGGCCGAGGCGGTGCAGGTGGTGCCGTACTCGGCGGCGAGCGCGTCCAGGTGGCGACGGGCGACGGCGCCCATCGCGAGCCCGTCGCCGGCGGCGCGCCCGGCGACGATCAGCGCCGGCCCGAGGCCGTATGCGGCGTCTGCGCCGCGCAACAGGTACCCCGCGTCGGTCAGCTCGGTGAGGATCCCCAGGCAGGTGGGCTTGCTGATGTCCAGCCGGCGGGCCAGCTCGGACAGGCCGAAGCGGTCACCGGGATGCCGCACCAGGAAGTCCAGCACGCGCAGGACGCGGCGCGCCGGCGGCGAGCGGCGCGTGCCCGGCGCGGAGTTCTCCGCCACCCCGGAGGCGGCGGGACGGCGGGCCTTTCCGGGGCCCGTGCTCTCGCCCATCGACTGCACCCGTTGACCTTCCTCCGTGCCCGGTGACACGATCAGTACAGAACATACTATTACCGCATCGGTACATATATGTACCATCCCCGGATCCGAGGAGAACCCCGTGCCCGCCACCGGACAACCCGCCGCCGCAGCGCACTCCGCGGCCGCCGCCCCGCCCGGCTCCCCCATGCCGGGCCCCTTCACTCCGCCGTTCGCCGAGGCCGTCGCCGAGGCCGAGCGGCTGATCGCCGATGCACCGCACGTGCGCACCGAGCAGGACCTGGTCGAGGGCATGCAGTACCTCGCCGGCTGCATCGCCGCCACGCTGCACGGCGCGTGGGCGCCGGTGCGCACGCACCCCGCGCTCATGCAGGGCACCGGCCCCTACACCAAGATGGGCCTGGACAATCCGGACACCCTCTACTACGGGTGCGCGGTGGACGCCGACCACGAGTACGTGGTCACCGGCCGCCGCGGCAGCGCCGCCGACATCAGCTTCCAGGTGATCGGCGGCGCCTACACCGATTCGAACGTCCCGCCCAGCGCCCTCGCCTTCGATGACCGGGAGCTCGGGATCGACGACGACGGCGCCTTCGAGGTGCACTTCGGCCCCGACGCGGAGCGCGCCGAACGCGAGCGCAACTACTTCGCGCTGCCGCCCGGATCCCGCCAGCTGGTGATCCGCGAGGTCTACAGCGACTGGGCCCAGGCGACGGCGCCGCTGGCGGTGCGGGTGCACCGCGCCGACAC
>CAYVJJ010000418.1:0-2701 GCA_964451655.1 uncultured Mycobacteriaceae bacterium
CCGGGATCCGCACCCTGCGGCTGGCCGACGGCCCCGACGAGGTGCACAAGCGGGCGATCGCCCGCCAGGAGCTCCGCAAGTACCGGGACGCCGACGTCTGAGTTCGACGAGGCCGCAGGAACCGACAGCCGCGGGCGTGAGCCGCGAGGAAGGCACGATCATGAGCACCGAATACTCCACCGACGGGGACGTCGCGGTCATCCGTCTGACCAACCCGCCCGTCAACGGTCTCGGGCATGCACTGCGGGCGGGCATCGCCGAGGGCCTCGACCGGGCGGCCGCCGACGGGGCGATCCGCGCCGTCGTCGTCACCGGATCGAACGGCTTCTTCTCCGCCGGAGCCGACATCACCGAGTTCGGCAGTGAGAAGGCCACGGCGCCGCCGAACCTGTCGGAGCTGATCGCCCGGCTGGAGGACTCGGCCAAGCCGGTGGTGGCCGCGATCGACGGCACTGCGTTCGGCGGCGGGCTGGAGCTGGCGCTCGGCGCGCACCACCGGGTGGCCACGGCCTCCTCGAAGGTCGGGCTGCCGGAAGTGAAGCTGGGGCTGATCCCCGGCGCCGGCGGCACGCAGCGGCTGCCCCGGCTCCTCGATTCCGCGACGGTGGCGGAGATCGTCGCCACGGGCGCGCCCCGCACCGCGGCGGCGATCGCGCGGATCGACGGTCAGCGGCTGTTCGACCGGGTGGTGGAGGCCTCCGACGAGCTGATGCCTGCCGCGGTGGAACTCGCCCGGGCGTCCGGGACCACGCCGGTGCGCACCCGCGACCGCGAGCCGGTGGGCGGGGGCGATCTCGACGCGGTCGCGGAGACCGTCCAGCGCAGAGCCCGCGGGCAGGAGGCCCCCGTCGTCGGCCTGGATCTGGTGCGCACCGCCCTGACGTCCGGATTCGAGGAGGGCAAGGCCGCCGAGTCCGAGGCCTTCGGGAAACTGGTCATGGGAGAGCAGTCCGCGGCCCTGCGGTACGCGTTCTTCGCCGAGCGTGCCGCCCGCAAGATCCCCGGCATCGACGCGTCGACGGCCCCGCGCACGGTGGAGCGCGTGGGCGTGGTCGGCGCCGGCACCATGGGCGGCGGCATAGCCATGAACTTCCTCAATGCCGGGATCCCCGTGACCATCCTGGAGATGGCCCAGGACGCCATGGACCGGGGCCTGGCCACCATCCGGCGGAACTACCAGGCGCAGGTGGACAAGGGGAAGCTCTCCGCCGCCGCGCTCGAGAAGCGGATGGGCCTGCTCACGCCCACCCTCCAGTACTCCGACCTGGGCCCGGCAGACCTGATCATCGAGGCCGTCTTCGAGGACATGGAGGTGAAGAAGCAGGTCTTCACGCGCCTCGACGAGGTGGCCAGGCCGGGCGCGGTGCTCGCGTCCAACACGTCGACGCTCGACATCGACGCCATCGCACGGTTCACGCGGCGCCCCGGCGACGTACTGGGGATGCACTTCTTCAGCCCCGCCAACGTCATGGCGCTGCTCGAGGTGGTGCGCGGCGCGAAGACCGCCGACGACGTGCTGGTCACCGCGCTGGACGTCGGCAAGCGCGTGGGAAAGACGCCCGTCGTCTCCGGAGTGTGCGACGGGTTCATCGGCAACCGCATGCTGCACAAGTACCGCGACGCCGCGATGGCGCTGCTGCGGGCGGGGGCGACACCGCAGCAGGTGGACCGGGCCATCGAGGGCTTCGGGTTCGCGATGGGCCCGTTCCGCATGCAGGACCTGGCCGGCGGCGACATCGGATGGGCTGTGCGCAAGCGCCAGTACGCCGAGAACCCGGACATGCCGCGCGACGAGATCGCCGACGAGCTCTGCGAGATGGGCCGCTACGGGCAGAAGACCGGGGCCGGTTGGTACGACTACGACTCCGGCAGCCGCAAACCCAAGGTCAGCACCGTGGTGCGCGAACTTCTCGAACGCTTCCACCACCGGCACGGGACCGCTACTCGGGACTTCTCCGACGAGGAGATCGTGCAGCGCCTCGTGTTCGCGCTCACCGACGAGGGTGCGCGGATCCTCGACGAGGGCATCGCGCTGCGGGCCTCGGACATCGACCTGGTCTACCTGGCCGGATACGGGTTCCCGCGGTACCGGGGCGGGCCCATGTTCTACGCGGACCGGGTGGGGTTGCCGGCCGTCGTCGAGAAGCTGCGCGGGTTCCATGCGGGCGGCGCGGAGCCCTGGGAACCGGCGCCGCTGCTCGTGCGGCGGGCGCAGGAGGGCACGAGCCTGACCTGATGCTCAGCCGGACAAGCGGATTCTGCACGTTCCGAACGCCGAGCGCGCAGAATCCGCTTGCTCGCGTCTCTCACACGTCGGCGCCCGCCTTCTTCAGGGCGGTGTGCAATTGCGCCAGGGCCCGCGGCAGGTCGCCCCGCAGGTGGGGCGCGCGCACCCGGATGACGGCGTAGCCCGCGTCGATGAGGTCGTTCCACCGGGTGAGGTCGCGGTCGCGCTGCCGTCTGGTCGAGTGCGTGCCGTCGCCGTCGTACTCGAAGACCACCCGGTACTGCGGCCGGCACATGTCGACGCGCGCGAGGAAGGCTCCGTGGACTGTCGCGGATGCAGACCTGCGTTTCCGGGCACGGGAGCCCGGCGGCGACGACGGCCGTGCGCGCCCGGGTCTCCCACACGGACTCGGCGCCCTCGTCGGACGCCTCGACGGCCGCCATCGCCCCCGCGATGCCGGGGAAGCCGGGGTGC
>CAYVJJ010000419.1:0-2694 GCA_964451655.1 uncultured Mycobacteriaceae bacterium
CCCCACCGGCCCCGGTTGCGGGCCGGGCAGGAGTTGACGATCTCGCGGCTGAACGCCACCTGCGCGGCGGTCGCGCCGGCGCCCAGCGACACGTAGTGGAATCCCCACTCGGGCAGGAGCGCCGCCGACAACGGCGCCGCCATGGCGGCACGGCCGAGGGCGAACGCCCCGGGCAGGCGCTCCGGGAACGGGATCACGCCGAAATCGTGCAGCAGGCGGTCAGCGGCGGTGCTCACCAGCATGGCTCCGCGGGCGTAGTCGGAGACCGCGGCGGCGTGACGGCCCGCCCAGGCGCTGATGGTCATGCCGCCCATGCTGTGGCCGACCACCACCGCGGGGCGGCCGGGCGAGACCGTGGCGCGCAGCACGGCAGCGAGGTCGTCGGCGAGGGTGTCCATCGTCGCCGGGGCGGCGCCGCTGGGTGTGCGACCGTGGCCACGCTGGTCGTAGCAGATCACACGGTGGTCGGCCGCCAGCTCGTTGACCTGCGCGTTCCACACTCTGTTGTTGCAGGCCCAGCCGTGCACGAACACGATCGGCGGGGCGTCGGCGGGGCCGCGTTCCACCACATGGAGGGAGGTGCCGTCTTCCGCGACCACCGTCGGCAGGCGCGGGTCCTCGGCAGGCTCGGCGAGCATCGCGTCGAGCGCGGCCCGGTAGGCGGCGAGCCGCGCGGCGCCGGTACGTGACTGCGGGGTGCCGGAGGTGCGCGGACCCCGCGGAAGAACCCGTGCGGACGCGTCGACGAGGGAACGCACGGCGGAACGCGGCACCTCCGCGCCCGGAATCCGCAACACCATCGCCTCAGTCCTCTCCGCCGCGGCCCGCGGCCGCGCCCACCTGCACGGCGGGTCAGCTGGGTATCGACGTTACAACGCCGCACCGTGGACGATAGCCCGATTGCACCGGAACCCGCAGGTCACGATTGTGTATCCTGCGTCACACCATCGGCCGCACCCCCGGGTCCCGCGGCCGGCGCGGCCCCGCCCAACTGGTCGGCGGCACGCTGGAGCGCCTTGCCGATCTCGACATCCATGCTCTGCGCCAGCAGCACCTGCAGCACCTGGTTCGCGCGCGGGCGGAGCCGGTTGATCAGGTCTGCCACCCGGGCCACCTCGTCGGCGTCCATATCCAGGGTCCGTTCACCGCCGGGCGCGCCCAGGTAGTGGTCGGCGACGATGCCCACGAAACGGCGGGCGATGTCGTTCATGTCGGACTGCACCTGCTCGGCGAGGTTGAGCAGGTCCTCCAGCGGGATCCCGGCCTCCGTCAGCTCGGCGGCGGCGTGCAGGAGCTCCGGATGGGCGACGGTGAACCCGTCGTCGCCGGCCACCGCCTCGGCCAGCGCCCCCAGGCCGGCCGAGCGCCGGATGCTGTCCGGGGACGGATCCTCGCCGAACAGCCGGCGCAACTCCGCCATCGACACCTTCGCCGCCGAGCGCAGCCTGCCCCACGTGCTGCTCGGCCGGGGCGGCCCCGGTGTCCCCAGCAGGTCGGTGACACGCAGCCCCTCCTGGGCGGCGGTGAGCAGCTCGTCGATGGTGGCGAAGGTGTAGCCGCGCTCGAGCATGCGCGCGATGAGCTCGAGCCGGGCCAGGTGCCCGTCGTTGTACCAGGCGGCCCGCCCCTCGCGCCGCGGCGCCGGCAGCAGCCCGCGCTCCTGGTAGACGCGCACGTTGCGCACGCTCGTGCCCGCGGCCCGCGCCAGGTCGTCGATCCGGTACTCGCTCATCGCGCAGATCCTATCGCGGCCGCCTGCGGGCACCCGCAGGTCAAGCGGGTGCCCGCCGACGGTCACGGTCCGGCGCGGTGGTGTATGCGGCGTGCGGGCGCCGTGCCGCACTCAACTCGGCGGCGGACCCGGGCGGAGCGGGCGGCGGCGTCGCCCGCCGTACGCCGCGCACCGCTTCCGGGTCAGATGATGTGGGCGCGGCGCAGCAGGATCTTCGACGGCCCGCCGATGAGCCCCACCGAATCGAGGAACTCCACGGTCTTCGAGCAGCCCTCGTGGATCATCGCCGCGTAGTGCGGGTTGCTCCGCGCCGCCGCGCGCGCCTGCCCGGGGTCGAGCCCCACCGCCTTGTACGCCTCGGGGCTGACGAGGTTGGTGATGATCTGGTAGGCCGTGAGCCCCATCAGCAGCTGGGCGTACCGGCGCTGCATCGGGCTCAGGGCCGCGGCCTTGCGGATCGTCTCCTCGCGGGCGAACCGGATGTGGCGCGCCTCCTCGGTCACGTGGATCTCGCTGACGCGGCGGGTCAGCGGCTGCACGCGCGGGTCCCGGCGGAAGTCGCGCTGCATCATGTCGAGGATCTCCTCGGCGAACAGCGTGCCGCCGTAGGCCAGCGAACCCGTCGACGTGGACTTGAAGAAGGACCCGAGCCACATGATCAGCCGGTTCGGCTTGTAGCTGGGGATGCCCATGCGCTGGCCGGCGCGCGCGAACATCATCGAGTGGCGGCACTCGTCACCGATCTCGTTGAGCCCGAAGCGCACATGATCCGTCGCATAGTCCTGCCAGTACAGGTCGCGCAGAATCATCTGCATCAGGATCATCTCGAACCAGATGCCGGTGGCGCTGATGCTCGCCGCCTCATGGTGCGTGAGGTCGATGCGGCTGCGCTCGCTCATCGACTCCCACAGCTCGGTGCCGTACAGGCTGCACCACTCGGGCGTCATGCCGTAGGCGTCCGG
>CAYVJJ010000420.1:0-2691 GCA_964451655.1 uncultured Mycobacteriaceae bacterium
TTGATCTTCTCCAGCGGCAGCGCCACCTCGATCAGCTTGCGCTTCGGGACAACGCGTTGTGCATCGCTGGACATGACTGTGCGACTCCTCGGGCATAGGCGGGTGGCGCGTTGACCGAACACAACGCGTTATGCGCATGACTTTAGGGCCAGTCGGTTTCGTGCGGATAAGAAGGCGCAGGTTCGCCACCCGTCGCACCCTCCCGGTACCGTCGCTGCGTGTCTGATTACCGAGGCCGCCCGGGCGCCGAGAGGGCCGTTGACCTGCTCCGTAAGCGTGGACCGCTGACCGCGGACCAGTGGACGGAGCTCCTGATGTCCGAGGGATGGGATGACGAGGGTGCCCGCAGCATCGTCCTCGACCCGCCCGAGCAATTCATCGTCGAGTTCCCCGACGGGCGCATGGTCGCCATGGACGGCCTGGCCGACAAGATGGTGGTCACCCGCCGCCTCACCGCGGACGAAATCGACGCCGACATCCTGGCGGACGCCCCGGACCTCGCGGTGCTCACGATCCTGCGGGAGAACGCGCCCCTGGAGCTTCCGGCGCTGGGCGACTTTTCGGTGTTCGAGGAGCGCGGCGCGGCGCGGCTCGCCGAGTCGGTGGACGCCGGCCTGGTCCTGGAACCAGGGGCCCTGGCCGAGTATGAGGCGGGCGACCTGGTCGGAGTGCGCATCAGCGAGGCGGGGGAGGTGTCCGTCGAACCGGTGCCGGCGCCGGCGGAGGCGGACCTGCGGCCGGCCCTCGACGCCGCGGTGCCGCCGAGGGACGTGGTGCACCTGCACGACCTGGTGCACCAGGAGGTGTGGGATCACGGCCTGCTGTGCAAACCCACGCTGCCGGTATCCGAACTGGTCGAGAACGCCGGTTACGTGCTCGAGACGGAGCTGGTGGCCCGCTCGCACGCGGATCTGCAGCACTCGCGCCGCGCCGCCCGCGAGAGCCTCCTCGCCGCGGACGGGCTGCCCGAGGACGCGGACCAGGCGACCGGCCTGCGGTTGCTGATCCTGGCCGAGTCCGAACCGTCAGAGCGCGAGGAGTCGCTCCGTGCCGCGCTGGCGCGCAACCCGCACGCCTTCGACACTCTCGATGATTACGGCGAGGTGCTCGACGTGCTTGGGGCGATCGACGAGGCGGTGCAGCACGCGATGGCCGACGAGCCAGACGGCGGCGAGGCCGGCGCCGAACGCGAGTACGGCGACGTGCCCGCCGCCGCGACGCGCCGGTACGCCGGCTTGCGGGAGACCGGCGAGCTGCTGGCCCGCTTCGCCCCCGCATACGTCCGCCCCGCCGCCCTCTACCTGGCCTCCGCCGCGGCGGTACGGCTCAAGGACCTCCCGGGTGCCGAGTCGCTGCTGCGCGACGCCTACGCCGCCGACGAGACCTGGCTGCTCACGGTGCAGGACCTGCTCGGGCTGGCCCTGATCCGGTCCGACTACGAGCAGGCCCTCTCCTATGCGCGCCTGCTCCCGGAGGCGGAGGACAATCCGCTGCTCCACTTCCTGCGCGAACTCCTCGCGCAGGCGGGCCCGGAACCCGGGCGCAACGACCCGTGCTGGTGCGGGTCCGGCCGCAAGTACAAGAAGTGCCACCGGGGCCGCGCCCGCGTCAGCCCGCAACAGCAGAACGAGCTGCTGCAGACCAAGGCGTTCGCCTTCGCCCGGATGAGCCAGTTCGGGATCGTCATCGACGCGCTCGACGAGATGCGCAGGGAGAGCGCGGCAGAGGGGGCCGCCGCGCAGTTGGCCGACGATCCGCTGGCCGCCGACGTCGCGCTGATCGAGGGCCGGCTGCTGGCGGTGTTCCTCGACTTCTGCCGGCCCCTGCTGACCGACGAGGACACGATGCTCGCCACCCAGTGGACCCTGCTCGAGCGGTCGGTGTACGAGGTGCTCGAATCCCGGCCCGGCGAGGGGTTCACGCTCCGCGACGCCCGCACCGGCGACCACGTGGAGGTGGCCGAGCAGAGCGGGTCGCGGCAGATCCGGACCGGCGAGTTCGTGTGCGTCCGCGTCGTACCCGAGGGCGGGGAGAACGTCATCTACGGCGGCATCGAGACCGTCGACCCGGCGCTGCGCGGTGAGCTGATCGAGATCCTCGACGAGCCGGCGGACCCGTTCGCGCTCATCGAACTGCTCAGCCGCCGCTACGCCGCGCCGCAGGTGCACACCGCCACCGGAGAGGAGATGGTCCTGTGTACGGGCACGTTCGCCATCCCCGACGCGGCCGGCATCGCCCGCAAGCTCAGCCGCCGCTACGGCAAGCGCGAGGGCGGGGTGTGGACGTGGCTGGACGGTTCGCGCGTGCTGGGCACGATCACGCAGGAGGAGGGGCCGGACGGCCCGGCGCTGACCGTGGACGCGATGAGCGTGGAACGCTACGAAGCCATGGTGGACCACCTGCGCTCCGCCGCGCCGGACGCGGAACTGCTCGACGAGTCCCGCAGCACTGCCGCCGAGATGATGGACCGGGCGAGTGAAGGCGGCGACGCGCTCCCGGCGCCCCCGCCGGAGCCGGACGCCCAGGCGGCCGAGGCGCTGGAGGGGTTCATCCGCGACTACGAGCGCAACTGGCTCGACGAACCGGTTCCGGCGCTGCACGGCCGCACGCCCCGCGAGGCCGCCGAGGACCCCACCACCCGCGACGACGTGATCCGCCTGCTCGACTCGTTCCCGGAGGCCAGCCAGCCCG
>CAYVJJ010000421.1:0-2684 GCA_964451655.1 uncultured Mycobacteriaceae bacterium
CTGCCCGGGGGTCATTCGAAGCGGAAGGTCCGCACCGCCGCAGCGCCGCCCACCGCGCCCCACGCGGCCAGCACCGCCAGTGCGGCCCAGTCGGCCATGGAGTCCTGGGCCTGCAGCAGCGCCTGGGTCAACGCGCCCGACGGCAGCAGTGCAGCCAGGGTGGACACCGTGCCCGGGACGTCGTCGCGCACGAGTACCAGGCCTGCCACGGCGACAAGCGCGAACCAGATGATATTGGCCAACGCCAGTACGATCTCCGCTTTGAGACGGCCGCCGACGAGCAGCCCGAGGGTCGCGAAGGCCACGGTGCCGACGGCGACGGACAGCAGCGTCAGGCCGATCGTGGCCGGGCCGGGCCGCCATCCCAGGGCTACGCCGATCGCCCCCAGGATCACCAGCTGGCCGATGATCACGATGACCACGGCGCCGCTCTTGCCTGCGACGATGCCCCATTTCGGCAGTGCCGTGGCCCCGATGCGTTTGAGCGCGCCGTAGCGCCGGTCGAAGCCGACGGCGATCGCCTGGCCGGTGAACGCCGTCGACATCACCGCGACGGCCAGCACCATCGGCAGGATGTGCGTCACCCGGGGCTCGTCGAAATCGCCGAACGGCAGGAGGGTGGCGCCCACGAGTATCGCGATGGGGATCAGCAGCGTGAGCATCAGTTGCTCGCCGTGGCGCAGCAGCAGCACCAGTTCCATGCGCACCTGCGAGCGCAGCATCGCGGTGGGCCGCGCGGGCGCGGGTGCGGGCGTGAAGGTGCCCGCGGGGAAGAGTCCGCGGGCGGGCGGGGTGTCCGGCGACGGCGCCGGCGCGGCCGTGGGCACGGGATGGTCGGTCATGCTCGGAGCTCCCGTCCGGTGAGGTCGAGGAAGACGTCCTCGAGGCTGCGGTGGTCCGTGGACAGTCCGGACAGCAGCACGTCGTGGTCCGCGCACCATCGTGCGAGGGCGGAGACCGCGTGGGGGGTGACGTCGCCGGAGACCGTGTAGCGGCCTGGCACGGTCTCGACCACGGTGCGACGGTCGGGCAGCGCCGAGGCGATGGCGGCGGTGTCCAGCCGCGGCACGGCGGTGAAGGTGACCTGGCCGGAGGGCGCGCCCGTGGTGAGCTCGCCGGGCGTGCCCTCGGCCACCACGCGTCCGTGGTCGACGATGACGACGTGGTCCGCCAGTTGCTCGGCCTCATCCATCAGGTGCGTGGTGAGCAGGATCGAGACGCCGTCACGGCGCAGTGCATCGACCAGCTCCCAGACGACGTTGCGTGCCTGCGCGTCCAGGCCCGCCGTCGGTTCGTCGAGGAAGACCAGCTCCGGGCGGCCCACGACGGCGCACGCCAGCGCGAGGCGCTGCTGCTGGCCGCCGGACAGGCGGCGGTAGGGGGTGCGCAGGGAGTTCTCCAGGCCCAGGACTCTGCTGAGCCAGCCGGTGTCGAGGGGCGCGGCGGAGTACGAGGCCACCAGTTCGAGCATCTCCCCGGCACGGGCCCCCGGGTACGCCCCGCCGCCCTGGAGCATCACGCCGATGCGCGGCTTGAGCCGGGCCGCGTCCCGTACCGGGTCGAGGCCCAGCACGCGGACGGTCCCGGCGTCGGGGGCGGCGAAGCCCTCGCACATTTCCACGGTGGTGGTCTTGCCTGCGCCGTTGGGGCCCAGGAGCGCCAGGACGGTGCCGGGCACCATCGTCAGGTCCAGCCGGTCCACGGCGGTGACGGGCCCGTACCGCCGCACGGCCCCCCTCAACTGCACGGCGGGGGCGGCGGCGGAATCACGTTCGGTCGGCGGGACGGCCGTCGCCGTGGGTGTTCCGGGCTTCACGACTTACCAGCGTATGTCGCCTGGTCCGCGCGTGCGCCGTCGGGTTGCTCACGCGTCCAGGGGATGCGCCGCCGGGTGATCTGGCGTATGACGACGATGGTCACCAGCACGGCCAGTGCGGCCTCGACGATCACGAACGGCGGGTACTCGCCGCCGTTCGGTGTGGGTCCTACCAGGCAGACGATCGCCGAGACCGCGACCGCGGGGACGCGGAAGGCGGGGGTGGTGGCCCAGGCGGCAAGCGGGACCAGCGCCCAGAGCAGGTACCACGGGTGCACGACGGGGAAGAGGATCACCAGGATGGCCAGCGACACCCCGAGCCCGCCCACCGGATGGATCCGGCCGGAATAGGTGGCCACGAGCATGCGCAGCACGCCGAACGCGACCAGGGCCAGGGCGATGGGTTTCATGATCGCCAGCACCGCCGTGGTGTGGTTGCCCAGCCCCAGGAGCATTCCGGTTCCGCCCGTGCCCATCCCGAGCAGCGTGGTGATCGACATCCAGCTGCGGACCTCGCTGGCCGTCCCGAGGGTGTCCACCCACCCGAATCCGAGACCGGTGGCCCAGGCCACGGCGGCCTGACCGGCCACGCTGATGGCCGCGAGCAGCACGGTGATCCCCACCAGACTGCGCAGGCCCCGCCCGTGGCGACGCGCATATGCCACGCCGACGAAGCCCAGCGCCATCAGCGAGGGGATCTTGATCGCCGACGACGCCACGATCACCCCCGCGCCGGCGAGCAGAAGCAGCCGGCCCCGCATGCCGAACGGGCCGGTGTCGTACACGGCGCGCATGCAGATCTCGAGGCCCGCCACCATCAGCCCGATCATGAGCGCCTCGTTGTGGATCCCGGCGATCAGGTGCAGGA
>CAYVJJ010000422.1:0-2678 GCA_964451655.1 uncultured Mycobacteriaceae bacterium
CGCTTGTACGGCAGCGCGGAACCCCCGCCGCGCCGGGTCACCTTGGGCACCGGGCAGCCGAAGTTCATGTCGATGTGGTCAGCCAGGTCCTCGTCGACGATCATCCTGGCCGCGGCGTAGGTGGTGTCCGGATCCACTGTGTACAGCTGCAGCGACCGGGGCGATTCCTCCGGGCCGAAGGCGGTCATGTGCATGGTCACGGGGTGGCGCTCGACCAGCGCGCGCGCAGTGACCATCTCGCAGACGTACAGCCCCGCCGCGCTGCCGGTGCGCTCCTGCTCCACCTCGCGGCACAGGGTGCGGAACGCGATGTTGGTGACCCCCGCCATCGGTGCGAGCACCACCGGACTGCGCAATGCGAAAGGGCCAATGGTCAGGGGGGCCGGGCGGGACTGGAGGGAAAGCACCCGCCCATTGTGCCGGATGTCCGGCGCCGGACGTCAGCCGGCGAGCGACTCGCGGCGCTTGCGGTCACGTTCGAGAGCGCGCGCCCGCGTCTGCTCGAAACGCTCCACCTTCTCCTGGAGACCGTCGAGGAACGCGCCGAGGCGCTCACGATGACGCTCGCCTTCCGCAGTGAGATCGGTGCGCTCCATGATCTTCCACTTGCGGAGCACGGGATTGACCACCTCGTTGAGGTGCTGCCCCAGGTCGTAGATGCCGTTCTTGGCGATCAGCACCGCGTTGCGGCGGAAGTCCGGCATGCCGTACCCGGGCATCTCGAACGCCTCGAGGATGTCCGCGATGGCCCCCACGGCCTGGTCGGGTGCGAGCTCGATCGCCGATTCACACAGGTTCCGGTAGAAGACCATGTGCAGGTTCTCGTCGGCCGCGACCCGCTGGAGCATGCGGTCCGCGATGGGGTCGCCGCATGCCTTGCCGGTGTTGCGGTGACTCACGCGGGTGGCCAGCTCCTGGAAGGTCACGTAGGCGAGCGAGTGCAGGATGTCCTTGTCGGCCTGGGGGTTGTACCCGGTGATCATGTGCTGCATCCGGGCCCGCTCCAGCGCCACCGGGTCCACGCCCCGGGTGACCACCAGGTAGTCCCGCATGACGATCGCGTGCCTGTTCTCCTCGGCCGTCCACGTGCCCACCCAGGTGCCCCATGCGCCGTCGAGCGTGAAGTTGGTGGCGATCTCGCGGTGGTAGGAGGGCAGGTTGTCCTCGGTGAGCAGGTTCGTGATCATCGCCGCCTTGGCCGTGGGGTCCAGGCGGGACTGCTCCTCGTCCCAGTCCACGCCCCCCATTGCGGCGAAGTTGGTCCCCTCGTCCCACGGGACGTAGTCGTGCGGGTGCCACTCCTTGGCCATCGTCTGATGGCGGTTGAGGTTGGCCTCGACCACGGGCTCGAGTTCGGTGAGCAGTTCGAGCTCGTTCAGGGTGCGGGTCATCGGTTCCCTCCCAATGTGTTGCCGGACACGTCCACCCTACGGCACCGTAAGTAGTGGTGGAAGACGCGACACCGGGTAATCGCCGGATGGGCGGCGCGAAGCGGCCCGACGGTGCAGGCTGGAGGGAGACCGGTGCGCCGGCGGCGGCTCCGGCCGGACCGGCGGCCGAGGCCCAGGAGACGGGAGGTTGCACATGTCCATCGCCACGATCGATCCGACGTCGGGCACGGTTGTCCGCGAGTTCACCGAGATGTCCTCCGAGGAGGTGGAGCGCTGCCTGGCCCTGGCGGCGGAGACCTATCGCAGCTACCGGCTCACAGGTTTCGCGCAGCGTGCGGAGTGGATGCGCGCCGCGGCGGACCTGGTGGACGCGGAGGCGGAGGAGATGTCCGCCGTGATGACCCGCGAGATGGGCAAGACGCGGCGTTCGGCCGCGGCGGAGCTGGCCAAGTGCGCGAAGCTGATGCGCTTCTACGCCGAGCACGCGGAGGGGTTCCTGGCCGACGTGCCGGGCGACGCCGGGAAGGTGGGGGCCCGCAGCGCCTACACCCGCCATCTTCCGCTGGGGCCCGTCCTGGCGGTGATGCCCTGGAATTTCCCGATGTGGCAGGTGGTGCGGTTCGCGGCACCCGCGCTGATGGCCGGCAACGTGGGCCTGCTCAAGCACGCGTCCAACGTGCCGCAGACGGCGCAGTATCTCGGCCGCCTGTTCACCCGCGCCGGCTTCCCCGAGGGTTGCTTCCAGACGCTGCTGATCGGGTCGGCCGCGGTCGACGCGGTGGTGCGCGACCCGCGGGTGGTCGCCGCCACGCTCACCGGTTCGGAACCGGCCGGGCGTGCGGTGGCCTCGGCGGCGGGCGACGAGGTCAAGCACACGGTGCTCGAGCTCGGCGGCAGCGACCCGTTCGTCGTCATGCCGTCCGCCGACATCGACAGGGCCGCGTCGGTGGCGGTGACGGCGCGCACCCAGAACAACGGTCAGTCGTGCATAGCGGCGAAGCGCTTCATCGTGCACGCGGACGTGTTCGACGAATTCAGCGCGGCCTTCGTCGAGAAGATGTCCGCGCTGCGCATGGGGGACCCGATGGAGGACGGCACCGACATCGGTCCGCTGGCCACCGAGCAGGGGCGCACCGATGTGGAGAAGGCGGTCGAGGGGGCGGTCTCCGCCGGGGCGAAGGTGCTGTGCGGCGGTACCCGGCCCGACGGCCCCGGCTGGTTCTACCCGCCGACGGTGATCACCGGGATCACGCCGGAGATGGACCTGTACCGCCAGGAGGTCTTCGG
>CAYVJJ010000423.1:0-2668 GCA_964451655.1 uncultured Mycobacteriaceae bacterium
GTGGCCGCGTACGGCACCGAGGCGGAGATGAGGCCGAAGATGATGCCGCCGACGAGGCCCAGCAGCAGCGGCCCCAGGAACCCTCCGGTCACGATCCCCAGCAGGAGCCCGAAGAACACGCCCAGCCACGCGCCGGACACCAGGCCGCCGCCGAGCACCTTGGCCCACGTCAGCCGGCCCAGCACCCGCTCGACCTGCATCAGGTCCACGCCGACGATGGTCACCTTCTCCACCGGGAACTGCCGGTCGGCCAGATGGTCGACGGCCTTCTGGGCATCGGCGTACGTGCCGTAGGAGGCGATGGGCCAGCCGGTGGGCGGTGTGGGCAGCCCCCGCCCGCGCTGCGGTCCGCCCGGCGCGGACCCGCCCGGCATGGGATTCGTCATAGTGCAAGCCTTGCAGCCGCCGTCGGTGTGGGCAAGCCGCCTCCGCGCATCCCACGCTTTAGCCTTGCCCCATGGCTTCGGTGAACAAGATGTACGCCGCCCGACTCGCGGGCCTGCTGGTCCTGGGCCCGGACGGCGAGTCGATAGGGCGCATCCGCGACCTGGTGATCAGCCTCCGCCTGGGCCGTCAGCAGCCGCGCGTGCTGGGCCTGGTGGTGGAACTCGCCACGCGGCGCCGCATCTTCGTGCCGATGCTGCGCGTCACCGCGGTGGAGCCGACGGCGGTCACGCTCACCACCGGCACCGTCTCGCTGCGCCGGTTCACCCGGCGTCCGTCGGAGACGCTGGTGTTCGGCGAAGTCCTCGATTCCCGGGTGCGCGTGTCCGATCCTGACCTCGACGAGCTTGCGGGCATCGACAGCGTGGTGGTGGACCTCGGCCTGGAGCGGACCCGCTCCCGCGATTGGATGGTCGGTCGGGTGGCCGTACGCAAGCGCCGCACACGGCTCGGCCGGCGCTCGGCCATCCACGTCACCGACTGGAAGTACGTCGACGGTCTCGACCAGTACGCACTGACCCTGCCCGGCCAGGAGGCCACCGAGCTGCTCGCCCAGTTCGAGGGCATGCGGCCGGCGGACCTGGCGATCGCGATGCGGGAGCTGCCGGACAAGCGCCGCCGCGAACTCGCGGCGGCGCTCGACGACGAACGCCTCGCCGACGTGGTGCAGGAGCTGCCCGCCGACGACCAGACGGACCTGCTCACGCACCTGGGAGAGAAACGTGCGGTGGACGTGCTGGAGGCGATGGACCCGGACGACGCCGCCGACCTGCTGGGCGTGCTCGCCGAGTCGGAGGCCGAATCGTTCCTGCAGTTGATGAACCCGGAGGACTCCGCCCCGGTGCGCCGGCTCCTCGAACACTCCCCGGACACGGCCGGCGGCCTGATGACCCCCAAGCCGGTGGTCATCACCCCGGATACGACGGTCGCCGAAGCTCTCGCACGCCTGCGTCATCCGGACCTCACCCCGGCGCTCTCGAGCATGGTGCTGGTCACCCGGCCGCCCACCGTGACCCCCACCGGGCGCTATATGGGCTGCGTGCATATGCAGGTGCTGCTGCGTGAACCCCCGGCGGCGATGGTGGGCGGTGTCACCGACAACGACCTCCCCCGGCTCGACCCCGCGGACACCCTGGCGGAGGTCACCCGCTACTTCGCCACCTACAACCTGGTGTGCGGGCCCGTGGTGGACGATGAGGGGCACCTGCTCGGCGCGGTCAGCGTCGACGATCTGCTCGACCATCTCCTGCCCGACGACTGGCGGGAACGCGACGACGACCTGTCCGACTCGGAGATCGTCGTCGATGACGCGGCGGCGCCCGGCGGCGCGGGCACCGCCGCGCCCGCCGGCAGTACGCTCAAGGGAGGAACCGACCATGGCTGATCCCCGTGCAAGGCCGGAGTCCCGAGCAGCGGCCCGGATGGCCGGCACCCAGCGGCTGGACACCCCGCGGGATCGCCGCAGGCTGCAGCTGCACGTCGATCCGGAGGCGGCGGGCCGGGTCAGCGAACAGATCGCGCGGTTCTTCGGCACCGTCCGCTACCTCGCGATCCAGACGGTCGTGGTGGTCGCCTGGATCGTCCTGAACGTGTTCGCCGTCAAGCTCCGCTGGGACCCGTACCCGTTCATCCTGCTCAATCTCGCGTTCTCCACCCAGGCCGCCTATGCTGCGCCGCTGATCCTGCTGGCCCAGAACCGCCAGGAGAACCGCGACCGGGTGTCGCTCGAGGAGGACAGGGCACGGGCCGCGCAGACCAAGGCGGACACCGAGTTCCTCGCCCGCGAGCTCGCGGCGCTGCGGCTCGCGGTGGGCGAGGTGACCACTCGCGATTATCTGCGGCGGGAACTCGATGACATCCGTGACCTGCTGGCCGAGCACTGCACCGACGGTGACGAGGACGAACCGCCCGCTCCCGCCGGCGGTCCCGGCCCCCGCGACGGCGGCGGGGGACGGCAAAGCCCTCCGGAATCCGCCGGGTCCGCGTCCGGCCGGGCGTAACGCAGGAGCGTCTCCGGCACGATCCCCCGGGTGTGACCATCGACACCCCGGGCGCCGCTCCGCGCCCTGCGCAGCGTGCCGTAGCACGGGTTGACGGTTCGTCGTGCGGACACACCTACCGGTCTGTAGCCTTGGTCACATTCGGGTCTCGGTCTGGACGGGGGTATCGCAGGTGAGGTTTTCGCTGAAGACGGCGCTGCAACGGCGCCGGCGCGCATCGTCGG
>CAYVJJ010000424.1:0-2658 GCA_964451655.1 uncultured Mycobacteriaceae bacterium
TCCCCGTGCTGATCATGATGATCTTCGCCTACCAGGTGTTCGCCTTCTACGGGGTGTTCCCGTCCGAGCAGCTGCCGCTGAGTGCGGTCGTCGTGGGCCTGACCCTCTACAACGGTTCGGTGATTGCCGAAATCCTGCGTGCGGGGATCCTGTCGTTGCCCGCCGGCCAGCGGGAGGCCGCCGCGTCGCTGGGGCTGCGCAGGGCCCAGTCGATGCGGCTGATCGAGCTGCCGCAGGCCGTGACCGCGATGCTGCCGGCACTGGTCTCGCAGATGGTGATCGCCCTGAAGGACTCGGCACTGGGGTATCAGATCGGGTTCATCGAGCTGATCCGCAGCGGCCAGCAGTCCGCCTCGTACTACCGCAACTTCTTCGCCGCGCTGATCGTGGTGGGCATCATCATGGTGGCGATCAACTTCGCGCTGACGACGCTCGCGACCCGGCTGGAACGATGGCTGCGCACGCGCGGCACAGGCGGTGGCGACGCCAAGGGCGCGTCCGTGTCGGCACTGGACACCGACATGTTCGACGGCGCCCCGGGTGTGGACGACTTCCCCGCGAGAGGGACTGCGCCGCCACGACGATGATCCCGATGATCCCGCTGGGCCTGCGTGACGCGCCCGGCCGAGGGCGCGTCCGGCCCGCCCCGGCGCCGGCCCGAGGCAGCCTGTGCGCCGAGTCAGTCCGTGCAGGACGGTGCGTTCTCGCGGGCCGCGGCCCACTCATCGGTGACGACGGAGTAGGCCAGCTCCGCGCCGTAGCCTTTGCGGGCGAGCATCCCGACGAGCCGCCGCTGGGCGCGTCGCACCGCGTCCGGTTCATCGGCCGCGGGCAGCCCCCGCCGTGCCAGCGTGCGCCGGATCAGCGCCGCGGCGCGTGCACGCTCGTCGTCATCGGTGATCTGCGAGAGCGCGTCCTCGATCACGTCGTGGTCCACGCCTTTGTCGCGCAACTCCAGGCCCAGCGCCCGCCGGGACCGGGCCCCGTCCCGGTGGCGGAAGTACACCCACTGGGAAGCGAAGTCCGCGTCGTCGAGCAGACCGGCCCGCTCGAGGTCGTCGAGCAGCGGCCCGACGATCGACTGCTCGTACCCCTTACGGCGCAGACGCTCGGCCAGTTCGCCGCGGCTGCGTGCCCGGGCCGCGAGCAAGCGTAAGGACGCGTCGTACGCCCGGCCGCGCGCGTCGTCCGGCGCCGGTCGCTTCCGTCCCGGCGCCCGGCGGTCGCCGTGCCCGCGTGCTTCGTCGTCCGCCACCGCGCTCAGAACTCGACGGGGGTCACCGCGGCGTCCTCATCGGTCAGCACTGCGCCGATACCGAGCTTCTCCTTGATCTTCTTCTCCACCTCATCGCGGATGTCGGTGTTCTCCAGCAGAAACTTGCGGGCGTTCTCCTTGCCCTGACCCAACTGCTCGCCGTCGTAGGTGTACCAGGAGCCCGACTTGCGGATGAATCCCTGCTCCACGCCCATATCGATCAGCGAACCCTCCTTGCTGATCCCGCGGCCGTAAAGGATGTCGAACTCCGCCTGTTTGAACGGTGGTGCGACCTTGTTCTTGACGATCTTGGCGCGCGTGCGGTTGCCGACGGCCTCGCCGCCGTCCTTGAGCGTCTCGATGCGCCGCACGTCCACGCGCACCGACGAGTAGAACTTCAGCGCCTTGCCGCCCGTGGTGGTCTCCGGCGAGCCGAACATGACGCCGATCTTCTCGCGCAGCTGGTTGATGAAGATCGCCGTGGTACCGGAACTGCTGAGCGCACCGGTCATCTTGCGCAGCGCCTGGCTCATCAGCCGCGCCTGCAGGCCGACGTGGCTATCGCCCATCTCGCCCTCGATCTCCGCACGCGGCACGAGTGCCGCGACCGAGTCGACCACGAGGATGTCCAGCGCGCCGGAGCGGATCAGCATGTCCGCGATCTCGAGCGCCTGCTCACCGGTGTCCGGCTGCGAGACCAGCAGCGCGTCGGTGTCCACACCGAGCTTGCGGGCGTACTCCGGGTCCAGTGCGTGCTCCGCGTCGATGAAGGCTGCGATGCCGCCGGCGGCCTGAGCGTTCGCCACCGCGTGCAGCGCCACCGTCGTCTTGCCCGAGGACTCCGGACCGTAGATCTCCACGACGCGGCCGCGGGGCAGGCCCCCGATCCCCAGCGCAACATCCAGGGAGATCGAACCGGTGGGGATCACCTCGACAGGCTGTCGCGCGTCATCGCCCAGACGCATCACCGACCCCTTGCCGAAGTTCTTGTCGATCTGCGCGAGCGCCAGCTCGAGCGCCTTGTCGCGGTCGTTCGCCTGAGCCATCGTGCCTCCTTGTCGAACATGCCCCGCGGGCATGTGTCTGTTGCTGCCGGGCCGAGCACCCGGGCTTCCCGCGTCCCGGATACGGCGTTCCCGCGTCACTGCTGCTGATACCGGAAGGCTAGACGCCGATACCGACACCCCGCGGTCCGCAACGCGCCGGCTGTGGAAACCGCTGCCGCCTGTGGACGACCGCACGCCCGGAGCCGCGCCCCGGGCGGCCTCGTGCTATGCCTGCGCTGCAATCCCGACTATATAAGAACGGGTGTTCGATGTCGACGGGGCGCGCCGCGACACGCCGGACGCACGGCGGCCGTCGGCGCAGGAGACCTGTACGGCCCTGTTCGCCCCCGCGGCTGT
>CAYVJJ010000425.1:0-2657 GCA_964451655.1 uncultured Mycobacteriaceae bacterium
TCCTGTGGCACACACGATCATTCACAACACGGACCGGGAACGCTTCGAGATCTACGTGGGCGACGAGGTGGGCGCCTATGCCGACTATGTCGACGTCGGTGAGACCCGCAACTTCGACCACACCGTGACCAAGCAGCGTTTCGAAGGGCGGGGGCTCGCGACCGCCCTGATCGAGCAGGCGCTCGAGACCACGCGGGCCGAGGGCAAGCGCGTCGTCACCTCCTGCACGTTCGTGCTCGGGTTCATCGAGTCGCACCCGCAGTACAACGATCTCGTGGCGTGACCATGTGCGCGGGCGGCCTGTATCGCCGCCCGCCACGGTGTCAGAGCGTGGCCACGGTGTGACCGGGCAGGTCGTCGATCAGGACGCGCAGGTGTTCCTCCCGTCCGCCGAGGGTGTGCTCGATCGCCAGCAGCCGGCTCGCGTAGTGGCTCACCGGATATTCGTCGGTCACGCCGATACCGCCGTGCATCTGGATCGCCTCTTCGCTGATCCGGCGCGCTGACTCCGCGATCTGGAGCTGCGCCCGCGAGGCGACGGTCGGGTCGGTGTCGCCGTCCGCCAACGACATCGAGGCGTACATGCTCATGCTGCGTGCGAGCTCGACGAGCACGTACATGTCCGCCGCCCGCTGCGTCAGCGTCTGGAAGGTCGCCAGCGGCACACCGAACTGCCTGCGGGTCTTGAGGTAGTCGGTGGTCAGCCGCAACGCCTCCTCCATCGCGCCCACGGCCTCGGCGGCGAGGGCAGCCTGGGCACGCACCTCGGCGTCCCGGATCACCTGCGCGCAATCGGCCACCGCCCCCAACGGCTCGGCCTCGGCCGAGTCCATGCGCCACTGGCCTCCACGGAGCCCGTCGTGCGTCGCATAGCCGCTCCGCTCGACGCCCGCGGCGTCCGCCCGCACCAGGAACAGTCCCGTCCCCCCGTCCGGCAGCGCAGCACTCACGATCGCCGTGTCCGCACAGTCCCCATGCAGTACGGGGTTCTTCACGCCGGTCACCTGCCAGCGGCCGCCGTCCTCGCGCGCCGATGCCGACACGGCGCGGACGGGCCAGCGCGTGCCCGGCTCATGGTGCGCCAGCACCACCAGGCGGTCCCCCGCCGTGATCGCGGGCAGCAGTGCCGCCCGCTGCTCGGCACTCCCCTGCTGGGCGATGACACCGCCCGCGACCACCACCACATCGAGGATCGGCTCGGGGACGAGCCGACGGCCGACCTCGGTCATCACCGCCATCACCTCGATCGGCCCGGCGCCCATACCGCCGTCGTCCTCCGAGAACGGCAGACCCAGCAGCCCCATCTCGGCGCACTGCGCCCAGACGTCCTTGCTCCAGCCGAGCCCGGTCGCGACCACCTCGCGTCGCGACTCCGGGTCGTATGCCTTCTCGAACAGGTCCGACACCGCCGAGACCAGCATCTTCTGCTCTTCACTGAAAGAAAAATCCACGGCGGTTCCTCACAGTCCCAGGATCGACTTGGCGATGATCGTGCGCTGGACCTCGTTGGATCCGCTGTAGATCGACACCTTGCGGTAGTTCAGGTACGTCGGCGTCGCCGCTTGAGCCCACTGCGGCGACTGCACGTCCTCGGGCGCGCCGAACGGCAGCGAGTCGAACCCCGCCACGTCCATCAGCAGCTCGGTGGCGGCCTGCTGCAGCTCCGACCCGCGCAGTTTGAGCACGGACGAGGCGGGGCTCGGGCGGCCGTCCGCGGAATCCGCGGCGACACGCAGCTGGGTCAGCTCCAGGGCGAGCAGCTCGTTCTCGATCCGGGCGAAACGCGCGGCGTACGCCGGATCGTCCAGGAGGGTCCCGTCCCCCGTGCGGACCGCGCCCGCCATCTCCTTGGCCACCGACACCCGGACCTTGGAGAAGCCCAGTCGCGTGACGTTGGTGCGCTCGTTGCCCAGCAGGAACTTCGCGTACCCCCAGCCGGCGTTCTCCTCACCGACGAGGTTCTCGGCCGGGACGCGCACGTCCTCGAAGAAGATCTCGTTGACCTCGTGTCCCCCGTCGATCAGCTTGATCGGACGGATGCTGATCCCCGGGGTCTTCATGTCGATCAACAGGAACGAGATGCCGGCCTGCTTCTTCGGCGCGTCCGGGTCCGTCCGCACGAGGCAGAAGATCCAGTCCGCGTGCTGGCCCAGCGTGGTCCAGGTCTTCTGGCCGTTGACGATGTAGGAGTCGCCGTCGCGGACCGCGCGTGTCTTCAACGATGCCAGGTCCGAACCGGCCTCCGGCTCCGAGAAGCCCTGGCACCACCAGATGTCCAGGTTCGCGGTGGCCGGAAGGAACCGCTCCTTCTGTTCCTGGGACCCGAACTCCGCGATCACCGGGCCGACCATCGCGCAGTTGAAGGCGAGCGGCTCGGCGACGGAGGCGAGCTGCATCTCGGTGAGCCAGATGTGCTTGCGCACATCCGACCAGTCGCGCCCTCCCCACTCCACCGGCCAGCCCGGCACGGCCAGGCCGGCCTCGTTGAGCAGCTTCTGCGTCCTGCGGACGACCTCCGGGTCCGCCTCCCCGCCGACGGGGATCCGCCGCCGCAGCTCGGCCGGGATCGCGGTGGTGAAGAAGGTGCGCATCTCCTGCTGGAATGCGCGATCCTCCTCGGACAGTGCCAATCGCATGTGAGTCCTTTCGACAGATCC
>CAYVJJ010000426.1:0-2650 GCA_964451655.1 uncultured Mycobacteriaceae bacterium
CTTCTTCATCGTTCCCCTACGCCGATGGGAAAGTCCGGCACCAGGCACCGCCGCACCACCGCATCGTCTCAGGAAGCCCGGCCGGTGGCCAGCCCGGGGATCATGCGGGGGACCGTCCGCACCAGCACGACCATCGCGACAAGTTCCACCAGGGTCTGCATCAGCACCGCGGGCGCTGCCATGTCGTATCCCGGCGGCAACGCCAGGGCCAGCGGGAGCACCACGAGAGAGTTGCGGGTGACGCCGCTGAAGACCACCGCCCGCGCGAGCGGAGCAGCCAGGCGCGCCGACCGCGCGGCCCAGGCCCCGACCGTCGCCATCACCACCACGAACATGATGTACACGGAGACCACCGCCACAAGATCACCGAGATACGAACGTACACCGCCGATCGTCGAGGCCACGACGACGGCGAGCGTGACGGCCGTCAGAGGCACCGTCATCTCCGTCGCGGACCTCTGCACGACCGTGCCGCATCGGCCTGCGCCGGGCAACCGTCTGGGTCCACCACGCCGCCGTGAGCGGCAGCACGATCAGCAGCAGGAACGCCCGGACGAACGGCGCAAGGTCCACCGCGGACGCGAACTCCGGGCCGGCGAACAGCCACAAGCCGACGGGCAGCAGCGCCATTTGCGCGAGCATGAGCAGCGGGACGGCGGCCAACAGCCGGTCCCACGCACCACCGCCCAGGCCGGTGAACACGATGACGTAATCCACGCAGCGGGTCAGCAGCACGAGCAGAGCCCCGGTCAGCAATGCTTCATCGTGCACGAGCATGCGTGAGGCGGCCCACGCCGCCGCCGGCGCCGCTACGAAATTCACCGCGAGCACGGTCAGGAGGAACCGTGTGTCCCGCAATGCGCCGCAGGTCCTGGAAAACGGTACGCCGAGGAACGTCGCATACAGGAGCAGCCCGAGCACAGGAGTGATCGCGTGCTCGGCCGGCCTCGCGATCGCGGGAACGGCGAGTCCTGCCGCGGCACCTGCTTCGAGCGCGCCCAGGTACACCGGGACCTGAATCCGCCCCAGCCTCTCAGACCGCACCCCACACGCCCCATCCTGGCGCGGCCGGGGAAGCTCGACGCCGCCGGCCCCGCCTATGGCGGGCCCGGATACCTCGGGCGGTCGCCCAGGAGCCACCCCATGATTCCCTGCCTCCGCACGAGTCTGTATCGGAAATGGAAAAGTGGCGTCCCGCGCGGAGGCGTACAGGCAGGCGAAGAGCGTCGCCTCACCCAGCGCCCGCTGCAGCGCGGACAGAGCGACGAGGCGGACGATCACCGCACTGCGGTCCTCCCCCTCGTCGACGCAGGCCAGCCCGTCCCGCTCGAGCAGTGACCACGCGTAGCGAACCCACCGCTCCTCCCCGTCACCGTTCCAGGTCCGGAACAAATCCGGCACCAGGCTATCGAAATCCTCGTACCGTACCGCGTCGGCCGGGATTCCCCCAGCGACCATTCCCACTCGCCTCTCGACACAGCACAAGTCCGGTCGCACAGCAGTTCTCTGGAACACTCTCAGTTTCCCGACGGCAGCCGACGTGCCCCGTGTCCGAACAGCACGGCGTCAGCGGGGCCGCTCCTGGCGTCCTCGTCTGCGACGAAACGTCACCAGCCGGGCACGCCGACCGCGACGAACGGCATCCCCGGCAGTGCCGCCTCGAAGTCGCCCAGCGCCCGGGGGATATGGGAGGCGGAGCTGACCAGCACGGCACCGGTCGCGCCGCGGGAGGTGAGGATGTCCGCGACGTTGTGCGCATTGCCGACCGTCGACATCGCCGCGTTCTCGGTGATGACGTCGAACGGGTTGACCCCGCGCAGCGCCAGGCCGACCTGCATCGCCTGCGCCTCAGTGTAGGGCAGGGTCTGGGTGGGACCGCCGGTGACGATGACCTTGGTGCCCGGGTGGACGCGCGCGATCGCCGCCGCCTTGTCGAGCCGCGCGTTCAGCACCTCAGGCATGGTGCCGGCCGAGTCGAGACGGGCCCCGAGCACGACGATATAGCGGTTGGCGGGATCCGCGTAGAGGAAGCCGTGGGCCTCCTGATCGCTCACGGCGCTGGTGGCCGTCCCTGCGGATCCGCTGTCCACGGTGTCCGCCACCGTGTGCAGCCCCTGGTTGATCACGGCGCCGGGCGAGAGCGCGGAGGCGGTCGCCGGGGCGAGGACCGCAAGACCGACGGTTCCCGCGGTCGCGGCGAGAGTGGCGGCGATCCTCATCGGCAGTGCAGGTGTGCGGGCAGGGGTGGACCGGGTGCGCATATATCTCCTCGGCTGTGACGAAAGCAGGGGCAGTGCCGCCGGGACGGCGCACATCATCTCCCCATCCGTTAGGTAAAGAAATGATAACGGCACGGGGGGATCTCTGCAGCCTTCACGTCACGGGGAAGCCGGTCGGCGGGATCACCCGCCCCCTGGGGAGTCGAAAGGGGCGATGGCCGGGGCTGGGACGGCGGCGCGACCGCGGGCATGCGGGCGCGCGCGGGCGTGCAGTCGGTGCCGTCCGCACGCCGTGGCACATTTGTCCCGTCGGTGTACTGGTGGAGTCAAGTCGTGCGGACAACAGTGTCGTAATCAAGCCATGAGCGCTGCCATTCGCTCCGCGGGGGTGTCGTAGTCGAGCGTCGGGCGCGGTCGAGTGTTGAGCAGGT
>CAYVJJ010000427.1:0-2647 GCA_964451655.1 uncultured Mycobacteriaceae bacterium
TGGCGTCCTCGTATTTCTCGACGGTCTTGGCGGCCACCGATTCCCAGCTGAACTCGCGCAGGGCGCGCGCACGTCCCGCCGCGCCCATCGCGCGGCGGCGGCCGTCGTCGTCGAACAGCGCACCGATCGCGGAGACCAGCTCGCCCGCGTCACCCGGGGGCACCAGGGTGGCGGCCGCGCCGTCGGTGCCGGCCACCTCGGGGATCGCGCCCGCCGCGCTCGCCACGAGGGCGGTGCCGCAGGACATGGCCTCGACTGCCGGCAGCGAGAATCCCTCGTACAGAGACGGCACGCACGCCACGTCGGCCCCCGCGAGCAACGCGGCCAGCGCCGCGTCGTCGATGCCCGAGTGGACGTCGACGACGTCGCGTACAGCGAGCCGGTCCATCAGCCGCTCGGTGGCGCCGCCCGGGGTCAGCCGCGAGACGAGGTCGAGGCGCACGTCGTACTCGGTGCGCAGCTTGGCCACCGCCTCCAGGAGGGTGCCGACGCCCTTGAGCGGCATGTCCGCGCTGGCCACGCACACGATGCGCAGGGGACGCCCCCGCTGTGCCGCCTGCGCGGGTGCCGCCGCGGGGGCGAACAGCCCGGTGTCCACCCCGAGCGGGATGGTGTGCAGACGGCCGTCGGGGATGTCGAAGGCCTCGGCGATGTCGGCTTCGGACGAGCGTGACACCGTCAGCAGGGTGGGGATGCGGCGGGCGACGCGGCCCTGCATCGTGAGGAACCCGTACCACCGGCGCAGCGTGAGTGCGCGTCGCAACCCGGCGGCCGCCAGGTCCAGGTCGCGGTCGCGTGTGATCGGGTGGTGGACGGTGGCCACCACGGGGAGCCCGGCGCGCTGCATCCGCAGCAGCCCGTAGCCCAGGCACTGGTTGTCGTGCACCACGTCGAACTCGCCTGCGCGCCGCGCCAGCATCCGGGCGGCGCGCAGGCTGAAGGTGAGCGGCTCCGGGAACCCCGCGGTCCACATCGTCGCGAGCTCGAGCAGGTCGATGCCGTCGCGGATCTCCGACGGCCGCGGCGTGCGGAACGGATCCGGCTCACGGTACAGATCCAGGCTGGGGACGCGGGTGAGGGTGACGGGAGGATCCAGCTCCGGGTACGGCTGGCCGGAGAAGACCTCCACCTCGTGCCCCAGATTGGCCAGCCCCCGGCTCAGGTGGCGCACGTATACGCCCTGCCCGCCGCAGTGCGGTTTACTCCGGTACGACAGCAGGGCTATGCGCACTACCCACCTCTTCCTTTCCGGCGGCCGTCAGAGCGGCGGTTCTCGTCGTGGGCCGATCGGCGTCGCGTGCCGACCCCGGCCATGGCGTGTGCCACGGGTCATCTTCCCTCAGCGGGCGTCATCGGTGTGCGCGTACCGCCGCCGAGCCGCCGCCGGGGGCGGGATCACGCAGGTGGGCGACGCGCTCGGCGAGGCGCTCCAGATAGGCGGCGACGGCGGGCTCGTCCGCGTCGGGAATCCCGCAGATCGCCTCGTCGACGCCCAGATCCCGCCAGTGCGCCAGCTCGTCGGGGTCCGGTCGGCCCGGCACGAGGGCGTGGATCAGCGGATCACCGTCGCGGCCCGCCTCGGCCCACGCCCTGCGCAGCCCCGCGATGCCGCCCTCCAGCGAATCCTCACGCGGAGTGGTCATCCACCCGTCGGCCGAGCGGGCGATCCAGCGGAAGTTCTTCTCGTTGCCGGCGCAGCCGACGATCGTCGGCACGCGTGGACGCTGCACCGTCTTGGGCCAGGCCCACGCGGCGTCGAAGTCGACGAACTCGCCGTGGTATTCCGCCTCCTCCTCGTCCCAGAGCGCCTGCATCGCCTCGAGGTATTCACGCAGCATCGTGCGGCGGCGGGAGACGGGCACACCGTGGTCGCGCAGTTCGTCGAGGTTCCAGCCGAACCCCACGCCCAGGGTGACGCGTCCGCCGGAAAGATGATCGACCGACGCGATGGTCTTGGCGAGTGTCAGCGGGTCGTGCTCCACGGGCAGTGCGACGCAGGTGCCCAGGCGGATGGTCGAGGTCACCGCTGTGGCGGTGCTCAGCGCCACCCACGGGTCGAGGGTACGCATGTAGCGGTCGTCAGGCAGCGAGGCGTCGCCTGTGCCGGGATGGGCGGCTTCGCGGCGCGCAGGGATGTGGGTGTGCTCCGGGACGTAGAACGTATCGAAGCCCGCCTGCTCGGCGGCGCGTGCGGCGGCGGCCGGCGAGATGCCGCGGTCGCTCGTGAACAAGGTGATTCCGAATCGCACGGTGGCTCCCGGCTGGTGTGGGGCGGTCGGTACGCGTCGACTGTATGTCCGGTCCGGACAGGTGTCTATACGTCGGTCCCATCGTGGCGCGCGCACGTTTCGGGGGCGGATGACGCGGCGCGGCCCGAACCGGCGGCGGGTGCGCCGGTCGCCGGGGACAGGAGTGTTCTTCGTGTTGAATAATTGGTACTGATGTACGGCTTGAAATAATCGCGGGGGGATTGCACGGCGAAAAAAGGGGCGGCCGTCCCGGTGGACGGCCGCCCCTCAGGCGGGTCGGGGGCTTACTTGCCGCCCTGTTCGCCCTGACGGCTGCCGGTGGCCAGCGCGTCGAGCAGCGGGGTGAGGTTCTCGGCGATGCTGCCGATGCCGTTGCCGGCCTGGTCGCCGATGGAGCC
>CAYVJJ010000428.1:0-2642 GCA_964451655.1 uncultured Mycobacteriaceae bacterium
GGCAGCAGCAGGTTGGTGAGCGCGAAGTGCCCCAGATGGTTGGTGCCCATCTGCATCTCGAAGCCGTCGGCCGTGCGCTGCAGCGGCGGGGTCATCACCCCGGCATTGTTGATCAGCACGTCCAGCGGGCCCTCCCACCCCTGGGCGAAGCGGCGGACAGAGGCGAGGTCGGCGAGGTCGAGCACCCGCACGGTCAGGGAGCCCGGCGCCGGGGCCGGGCGATGGGCCGCGGCGATACGGCCGGCCACCGCACGGCCCTTGACCTCGTTGCGGACCGCCATCGTCACCTCGGCCCCCGCGCCGTAGAGGGCCGAGGCGGTGGCGAGGCCGATGCCGCTGGTGGCGCCGGTGACCACGAACCTGCGGCCGGCGAGCACCGGCAGGTCCTGCACCGTCCACGCGGTGTCCCCGCGTCGGAGAGGACGCAGCGGTCCGGGCCGGCGCGGGAGGGGGCGGTGGGTCACCGGGGCAGGATCTCCTCGACGTTCTCCACGGGGCGGGCCAGGCGCACGCCCCGGCCGGTCACCACCAGGGGGCGTTCGATGAGGATCGGGTGCGAGGCCATGGCGTCCAGCAGCGCGTCGTCGTCGGCGTCGGCCAGGCCGAGCTCCTTGTAGACGGCCTCCTTGGTGCGGATCGCCTGGCGCGGGGTGAGGCCGGCCTGCTCGATCAGGCGGGCGAGCTCCTCGCGCGTGGGCGGGGTCTCCAGGTACTTGACGATGGTCGGCTCGATGCCGTTGTCACGCAGCAGCTGCAGCGTCTTGCGGGAGGTGCTGCAGCGCGGATTGTGGTAGATCGTCGCGGCAGTGTCGTCGTCGGACATTCCGTCTCCTGGGGTCGAGGTGGCCGCGCCGGTGAGGCGCCCCGATGGTTCAACACTAACCAACCTGTGCAGGGGGCTCGTGCGGGAGAGCGCCGGCGGCCTCGGCGGCCCGTGGATGCCGGGGAGGCGCCGGGCGCCGGTCACCGCCCGTGCTCGGCGGCGGCGCTGATCCCCGCCCGGCGGCCGAAGAAGCTGCCGTCGCCCAGCGACGCGCCGCTCGCGTAACCCCAGGCGGCGATCCCGGAGGTGCAGCGACCGGCCGCGAACAGGCCCGGCACCGGGTCCCCGTCGACGTGCAGCACGCGCGAGTCGACGTCCGTGCGCAGCCCGCCCAGCGCGAACCCGCCCGTGCGCCCGCACAGGTCGATCGCCGCCAGGTTCCCCTCGAGGGGGCGCAGCCACCGGGGGTCTTTGCCGAACACAGGGTCGTCGCCGCGCCCGGCATGGCGGTTGTAGAGATCCACGGTGGCCTGCAGCGCGCCTTCCGGCAGCCCGATCTCCGACTCGAGCGCGGCGGCGGTCTCGGCCACCCATTGCGGGCGCGGCCGCAGGAACGGGGTGGCGCTCACCGTCTCCGCGGCCTCCTCGTAACCGCGTTCGTCGATGATCAGATAGGCGGCGTTGCCCTGGTGCAGCGCCATCTCCTGCCCGATGCGCCCCGGATAGGTGTCCTCGGTGACGAACCTCTGCCCCCGGGCGTTGACCAGGATGCCGCGCACCATCAGCTGCGGATCGCAGTGGATCGCCACCTCGGCGGCATCCATGTGCGTCAGGTCGGCGCCCACCGCCTGCGCCATGCGGATGGCGCGCCCGTCGTGCTGTTCGACCGCCGAACCCGGACGTCCGGCGAGCAGCGGCAGGTGGGCGCGCATCATCCGGTCGTTGTAGGTGAAGCTGCCCGCGGCGAGCACCACCCCGCGGCGCGCGCGCACCGCGATCGGCCGGCCGAAACGGGTTCCCGTCACGCCCACCACCCGCTCGGCCCCGTCCCGTGCGGCCACCACCAGCCGCCGGGTGGTCACGTCGTACTCGCTGCGCACCCCGAGCTCGGCGATCCGCTCGGCCAGCGGCGTCATGAGCATCAGCCCGGCGCTCTGCTCGCCGGCCTTCTTGCCGGTCATCTGCGGTACGTGCCCGCGCGGGGCGGGCGCGGCGATCGCACGGAAGGGGGCCGCGTTCTCGCCGCCGGTGTACATCAGCCCGTCGTCGCCCGGCGGTTCCCAGCCGGGTTCGCCGTAGAACGCCGGTGCGAAGCGCACCCCGGCCTCGACGAGCCAGTCGTAGTGCGCGACGCTGCCCGTGCAGTAGGCGTCGATCTTGTCCTCGTCGGCGCCGGGGCCCATCGCCGCGGTGAGGAACGCCTTCATGTCCGCCGGAGAATCGTCGAAGCCGAGCTCACGCTGCAGGCCCGTCCCGCCGCCCATGTAGATGAACCCGCCGGCGAGGGCGGCGGCACCTCCCCAGCCGCCGGCGCGTTCGAGGATCACGACGTCGGCGCCGGCGCGGGCGGCCTCGAGCGCCGCGCAGGCCCCCGCGATGCCGAAGCCGACCACCACCACGTCCGCCTCGATGTCCCAGGCGGGCGCGTCGGGCCCGTCGGGGGCCCCGAGACGCAGGGGCCGGACCGTGTCGGCGGCGGGGGAGGGGTGCACGGGAGCAGTCATGCTCCGGGTATATCCGAGTCGCGGCCGCGCCGTGAGCACGGCGTCCGTGCAGCGGGATGCGCCCGCGCGGACCGTTGTGCTGCAGATCCTCCCCGCCGGCCGCCCGGACGGATACTGTCGGGGAGGACCGCGTACGCGTGCGAATCGAGGCGCCC
>CAYVJJ010000429.1:0-2641 GCA_964451655.1 uncultured Mycobacteriaceae bacterium
GGCTGTGCAGCGCCGCCAGCAGCCACTCCCGCGGGCCGGGGATCCCGTCCTTGCCTGCGGGCCTGAGCGCACGCAGCGCCAGCGTCACCGGCGCCCCCAGCACCAACAGCACCGGGATCAGCATGGACATCGCCATGTGCGCGCCCATGTGCACGCTGAACATCGCCATCGTGTAGCGGCCGACGCCGGAACTGGTGGTGAACAGCAGCAGGAAGGCCCCGCAAAGCCACGCGACCGTGCGCCCGATCGGCCAGGCGACCCCGCGGGACCGGAGCCGCCGCACGCCCAGCAGATAGACCACCGCGATGACGATCGCGGCGGTGCCGTAGAGCAGGTCGAAGCGCCAGTCGAACAGCAGACGCATCAGTGTGGGCGGACCGTCGAGGCTATAGCCCAGCAGCACCTCCTGGATGCCGAGTTCGCGGCCCGGCGGCGGGGGCGGCGCACCGCCCAGCGCCACGGCCAGCCCGAAGGTCGCGGAGAAGACGAGGACCTCGACCGTGGCCAGCCGCACCAGCGGCCCGCGTGCCGACGCGTCACGCTGCAGGGCGCGCACCGATACCCGGCGCTGCTGGAGTCCGATGGCACCCAGCGCCAGCAGCGCGATCGCCTTGCCGACGATGAGCAGTCCATAGGTGGTGGTGAACAGGTCCGCGGGGGCCACCCGCACCAGCGCGTTGATCACGCCGCTCACCGCCACCACCGCGATCGCGCATGTGGCGATCAGCGAATAACGGCGGACAGCGACATCGGTGTGCGCGCCCTTCCGCCGGGCGTGGGCCAGGACGGCGAACAGCCCGCCCGCCCACAACGAGGCGGCCACCAGGTGCAGGACCAGGGAGTTCGTGGCCAGATCGTGGTTGCCGCCCGATCCGGAATGCCCCGTGATCGCCAACGGCATGAGTGTGAGCAGGGCGAGCACCAGCAGCGCCGGCGTCCAGGCCCACCGCAGGATCAGCCGGCACCCGAGTGCAAGCAGCACCGAGAAGACCGCCACCCATAGCCAGGCGCGCGACGCCTCCACCTGCTCGATCCCGGCGAGGGCGTTGTCCGGCAGCATGGCTTCCGACAGGGGCCTTCCGGAGACCTCGGAGAGCTGCAACGGGATCATCAGCAGTCCCACCGCCGCCCACACGATCGCCGCGATCGAGGCGGTGCGTACAGCCCGGTAACCATCGACGTCCAGAATCCCGCTGCGTTGCGGAGGCACAAGGAACGCCGCCAGCAGAAGCGAGCCGATGGCGACGACCGCCGCGATCTCCCCTGCCGCACGCAGCACCGGGATGCCGTAGTCGGTCACGGCGCCGGCGCCGGCGATTCCCAGTGCGCTGAGCTTGGCCGTCAACGACAGCCCCGAGAGCATGGCGGCCACCAGTGCCGCGATGCCGGCGCACACGACGACCAGGGCGCCGACGGAGGTGTCGCGTGCACTGCCCCGCCGTGCGCGGGCGGGAGCCGCAGGTTCGGCCGGATCCGTCCCGGACGCCACCGGCTCGCACGAGTCCGGGGACGATACGGGATCGGACGTTGCCATGCTTACAGGGTAGGCGCCGGGTATGTTCGCAGGTCCGGCGAGGGGAATCCGGTGACGTGACCGTCACGATCGCCTACCCGGGCACCCGGGTAGACTCGCTCACCGCCCCGGTCCGGCCGGGGGCGGGCCTCCGTAGCTCAGGTGGATAGAGCAAGAGCCTTCTAATCTCTAGGTCGCAGGTTCGAGTCCTGCCGGGGGCGCTGTGACCAGTACCGACGCGTCCGCGTCGGTCGTCTGCGAGGGTGTCCCTCCCATCGCGCCCGCCTCCCTCGCTTCGAGCACCGCCGCAGTGGCCGGCCTCGTCGCCGGGAACCGCGGCGCGTCCCTGTGCGTCCTAACAGGCGGCGGCGCGCCGGGCGTCGTCGCGATGGGGGGAGGCCATGATGGGACCAGAGGATTCAGGCGCGACCAGCGCGTTGAGCGTGGACTGCGAGGCTCTGCGGGCGTTCGCCGCATCGATATCCGCACAGTCTGCAGCGGTGGACGCGGTCGAGTCCGCCGCCCGGCTGTCCTCGGCTGCGGCGAAGCTCCCGGGCACGTCGGTCGGGGCGGCGCTGTCCCGCGCCGCCGGACCGCTCGGGGCGGCGCACACCGCGCTGGCGACGGAGCTGGCCGCGCAGTCGGACACAGCGGCGTGCAATGCGCACGACTACGCGCAGGCGGAGGATTCCATCGCCGGCGGCCTCGGCGCGCCTGCCGAGGGCACCCGATGACCTCCCCGGCAACAGCGGCCTCCCCGTCCGCAGCGACCGGTACGCCGACGGTCGCAGATGTGCGCGCGATGACCGTCGGCGCCCTCCGCGTCGCAGGCGACGCCGCCGGAAACGGGGCGATGCTCCTGCGCACGGCTCTCGATCGTGTCGAGCATGCGGCGGACCGGGATCTCGATTCCTGGCACGGGGAGGCTGCCGATGCGGCGCGCTCCGCGGTCGCCGCCACCGTCGACCGCGGCCGTGCGAACGCCTACCGGGATGCTCGGCTGGGCACCGTCCTCGGCAGGAGCTGCACGCACCTCGACGCGGCGCGCGGACGGGTCCTGTCCACGGTCGGGGACATCGAATCGCAGGGCCTCGCAGTCGATGAGCACGCCTGCACCGTGCGTGCGGC
>CAYVJJ010000430.1:0-2639 GCA_964451655.1 uncultured Mycobacteriaceae bacterium
GCCCTGGGGCTGCCGGAGACCCAGGGACTGCCGATCGCGGGGGTGGCGCCATGACGGAGAGCGGAGCGGAGCACGGCCAGGCTGTGACGCGGGTCGTGACCGACCAGGGGGTGACGGCGGCCGCCGGGTTCCGCGCCGCCGGCATCGCCGCCGGCATCAAGGCGTCCGGGAGGCAGGATCTGGCGCTGGTGTTCAACGAGGGGCCCGACTTCGCCGCCGCCGGCGTCTTCACGCGCAACAAGGTCAAGGCCGCGCCGGTCCTGTGGTCGCAGCAGGTGCTCAGCGACGGCCGGCTGCGGGCGGTCGTGCTCAATTCGGGCGGGGCCAACGCCTGCACGGGCGCACCCGGTTTCCAGGACACGCACCGCACCGCCGAGGAGGTCGCGGACGCCTTGAGCGGCTGGGGAAGTGAGACCGGGGCCGGGGAGGTCGCCGTGTGTTCCACGGGACTGATCGGGGACCGGCTCCCTATGGATCCGTTGCTCTCGGGTGTGCGCGAGATCGTGCACGAGCTGGCAGGCGGCCTGACCGGCGGCGACGATGCGGCCCGGGCGATCATGACCACCGACACGGTGCCGAAGCAAGCGGCCGTGCACCACGCGGGCAACTGGAATGTCGGCGGCATGGCGAAGGGGGCGGGCATGCTGGCGCCCGCGCTGGCGACGATGCTGTGCGTGCTCACCACCGACGTGGTCGCCGCCCCCGGGCAGCTGGACACGGCGCTGCGCAGGGCGACGGCGCTGACCTTCGACCGGCTCGACATCGACGGCGCCACCTCCACCAACGACACCGTCCTGCTGCTCGCTTCCGGCGCCAGTGGTGAGAGCGTGCCCCAAGAGGAGTTGGACGCCGCGGTTCTCGCGGTGTGCGACAGCCTCGCGGACCAGCTGATGGCCGACGCGGAGGGGGTCACCAAGCGGGTCCGTATCACCGTCGACGGCGCGGTCAGCGAGGAGGAGGCGCTGGCGGGGGCGCGGGCGGTCGCGCGCGACAGTCTGGTCAAGACGGCCCTGTTCGGCTCCGACCCGAACTGGGGCCGGGTGCTCGCCGCCGTCGGCATAGCCCCGGTGGACCTGGACCCGGACCGCATACGGGTGTCGTTCAACGACGCGCCGGTGTGCATCGACGGCATGGGCGCCCCCGGCGCGCGGGAGGTGGACCTGTCCGGCACCGATATCCACGTGCGGGTGGAGCTGGGCGTGGGTGACGCGAGCGCCTCGATCCGCACCACCGACCTGTCGCACGGATACGTCGAAGAGAACTCGGCGTACTCGTCATGAGCACACGGGACACGGGCATGGACGACCGACGGCGGGACACCCCGGGGGTGCGGCAGGACGGCGGAGAGGGGACCACGGTGCACAGGCCTACGGCGCCCTCTCCCGCCCTGGGGGCGCTCACCGCCATGGACAAGGCGTACGTGCTGGCGGAGGCGCTGCCATGGCTCCAGCAGTTCCGCGGCCGCACAGTGGTGGTCAAGTACGGCGGCAACGCCATGGTGGACGACGACCTGAAGCGCGCTTTCGCCGCGGACATGGTGTTCCTGGCCACCGTCGGCATCCAGCCGGTGATCGTGCACGGCGGCGGACCGCAGATCAGCTCGATGCTCACGCGCCTCGGCATGGAGGGTGAGTTCAAGGGCGGCTTCCGCGTCACCACGCCCGAGGTGATGGACGTGGTGCGCATGGTGCTGTTCGGCCAGGTCGGCCGCGAGCTGGTGGGGCTGATCAACGCCCACGGCCCCTACGCGGTCGGAATCTCGGGTGAGGATGCGCACCTGTTCACCGCCGAGCAGCGCAGCGTCATGGTCGAGGGCGTCGCGACCGACATCGGCCTCGTCGGCGATATCGCCTCGGTCAACCCCGACGCCGTCCTCGACCTCATCGACGCGGGCCGCATCCCTGTGGTCTCGACGGTGGCGCCGGATGCGGACGGGGTGGTCCACAACGTCAACGCCGACACGGCTGCCGGTGCGCTGGCGGCGGCGATCGGCGCGGAGAAACTCGTGATCCTCACGGACGTGGAGGGGCTCTACACCGACTGGCCCGACAGAGATTCGCTGGTCAGCCGCATCGACGCCGCCGCGCTTGCGCAACTGCTCCCGCACCTCGCCTCGGGCATGGTGCCCAAGATGGAGTCCTGCCTGCGGGCGGTGCGCGGCGGCGTGCCCAGCGCTCACGTGATCGACGGCCGCCTGGGGCACTCGGTGCTGCTGGAGCTGCTCACCGAGGAGGGCATCGGCACCATGGTCACCCCGGCCGCGGAGACACCGGAAGAGGAGAAGGCACGCGCATGACCGCACCACTGCAGCAACGCTGGTCGGACTCGTTGATGAACACCTACGGAGTGCCCGGTGTGGCGCTCGCCGGCGGGGAGGGGGCCGTGCTCACCGGCGCGGACGGCACCCGCTACCTGGACCTTCTCGGCGGTATCGCCGTCAACTGCCTCGGCCACGGGCACCCCGCGGTGGTGGAGGCGGTGCACCGGCAGCTGACCACGCTCGGCCACGTGTCCAACCTGTATGCCAGCGAGCCGCCCGTGGCGCTCGCCGAGGCGCTGCTCGACCGGCTGGGACGGCCCGGGCGGGTGTTCTTGTGCAACTCCGGCACCGAGGCCAACGAGGCCGCGTTCAAGATCGC
>CAYVJJ010000431.1:0-2635 GCA_964451655.1 uncultured Mycobacteriaceae bacterium
ACCCCCGCGACGCCGCCGCCCGCGCGCGGTGACGAGCAGGAGGCCGTGCAGGGCATCGACTCGGCGCTGCAGAACCTCCGCAAGGCGCAGTCCAGCGGAGACTTCTCGGAGTACGGCAAGGCTCTCGACAACCTGCAGAAGGCCATCGACTCCTACGAGAAGGTGACGGGGAACACCGGCGGGTGACGAAGCGCCCCGGGGCGGATTCGGGCTGAAACAGCAGGCAGCGCTACGGATCTGCGTGCGTAGCGACGGATTTGCCCCGGGGTCGCGCAGCCGTGTAATGTTGTTCTCGCAACGCGGGGTGGAGCAGCTCGGTAGCTCGCTGGGCTCATAACCCAGAGGTCGTAGGTTCAAATCCTGCCCCCGCTACCAACGAAGGTCCGGGCCGGTCGTACAGACCGGCCCGGACCTTTTTCATCCGGCCGTCGCCTGCTTCCCGCACGAGCAGCCCGCAGCACGTGTGAGCCGGAGTAACGTGCGGTGGCCACGTCGGGAAGGGGCCTCCTCCCGGCCGCCGCGCGGTGGTGTGTAGAGTGGGATCCGCAACGCGGGGTGGAGCAGCTCGGTAGCTCGCTGGGCTCATAACCCAGAGGTCGTAGGTTCAAATCCTGCCCCCGCTACGAGTCAGGCCCGGGAAACCACGGTTTCCCGGGCCTGAGTGCATCCCGGCCTCTGGCGGGTCCCGCATCGGAGCCGGGTGCGGAGCCGACGGCGGGCCGTCACCGCATGCGATCGGCGACGTCACTCGTCGTCGAACGGGCCGCCGGACTGCAGGATTTCCTCGATGTTCTGCGACGGGACGTTCTCCCCCATCGCCGGGAGCAGCCCCCGTGCCCGCAGGTCGGCGTAGATGCGTGTGTTCCTCTCCAGGGTCCGCTGCTTCCGGTCGGCGTTCTCGACGGGATCGTTCGACATCATGTGGCCCTGGGACGGGACGTCGATGTACTCGCTTGTCCCGTCGGCGTAATACCGGTCGGCGGACATGCCGGGGTGCCGGTGCTCCCAGAGGAGATCGAGGAACACGCGGCCGTCCTCATCCTCGCCCCATGCCCAGCCGATGTGGAGCGCGCGGTGGAATGAATGGCCGTTCTCCCGGGCCGCCACGTCGGCGGCGGTCACGGCGCAGTAGCCCTCGGGGATCGGCGCCAGGGCGGCGGTGGCACAGGCGATGCGTTGATCATCCATGTGCGGAGCATGCCGCACGGGTCCGACAGGAAACGCCGGCGCGGCATGCCGTCGCGGACCGCCGGCTAAAGTTCTGCGACCTTCTTCTTGAGCAGCTTGCCGGTGGCGTTGCGGGGGAGCCGCTCGACGAAGACCACCTCGCGGGGCGCCTTGTAGCGCGCGAGATTGGCTTTGACGTAGTTTTTGAGCTCCTCGGACTTGGCCTCGGCTTCCGTGCCGGTGGGCACTCCGTCCGCGAGCACCACGGCCGCCCGCAACCGGTGGCCGAAGTCCTCGTCCGGTACGCCCACCACGGCGGCCTCGTGCACGTCCTCACGCTCCACCAGCAGGTTCTCCACCTCCAGCGGGAAGACGTTCTCACCGCCGGAGACGATCATGTCGTCGTCGCGGCCCTCGATGAACAACAGACCGCGCTCGTCGAAGTAGCCGACGTCGCCGGACGAGAGCAGCCCGTCGATCATCACCTTGCTGCGCCCGTCCGTGTACCCGCCGAAGCTCAGGCCGCTGCGCACGAAGATCCGTCCGGTCACGTTCGGCTCGGTGATGCGGCGGTCTTCCGAGTCGTAGATGCGCACCTCGCAGGTGACCGGAGGGCGGCCCGCCGTTCCGGGGGCGATGCGCAGCTCGTCGGGCGTGGCCACCGTGGCTACGGCCACCTCGGTGGAACCGTAGAGGTTGTAGAGCACCGGCCCGAAGATCTCCTCGGTGCGCCGGCACAGATCGGGCGAGAGCGCCGAACCGGCGGCGAAGATGATCCGCAGCGTCGAGGTGTCGTACTTGGCCAGGACCTCCGGGCCCAGGTCGATGATCCGCTGCAGCATGGTGGGCACCACGATCAGCGCGTCGGCGCGGTGCTCGGCGATGCCGGCGAGCGTCTTCTCCGGGTCGAACCGCCGGTTGAAGACGACAGTGCATCCGAGCGCGATCGACAGGATGAATTGGGAGACGCCGGTGCCGTGGAATATAGGTGCGGCCATGAAGGTGACGCCGCCCCTGCGCAGCGGGATGCGGTCCAGGAACTGGGCGGACGCGAAAACGTTCATGCGATCGCGCGGTGCGCCCTTGGGAGTTCCGGTCGTGCCGCTGGTGAGCAGTACGAAACCGCCCGGCTTCGCGGGTGCGGGGACGCGGTCGGCCGGGTGTTCGGCGACGAGGGTGAACACCGAGGGGATCGCGTCGTCGGCGGGGGAGCCGTCCTCGGTCCAGGACAGGTAGCGGCGCGTTGCGGTGGGGACCGCGCTGAGCAGGTCGGTGAACTCGGCGTCGTACACCAGCGCCTGCACACCCTCCCGCTCGGCCACGTCCGCCAGCTGCGGTCCCGCGAACCCGGTGTTGAACATGACCAGGCGCGCGCCGATCTTGCCGCTCGCCAGCATAGTGAGCACCAGGCCGCGATGGTCGCGGCACAGCGCGGCGATGACCGAACCCTGCCCCAGTCCGTCCGCCT
>CAYVJJ010000432.1:0-2625 GCA_964451655.1 uncultured Mycobacteriaceae bacterium
CCGCGGGCGCGCCGCTGTCCGAGCACCCCGACGTCGACCTCGTCTCGTTCACCGGAGGACTCGTCACCGGGCGGGTCATCGCCGCCTCGGCGGCGCCGACCGTCAAGAAGGTGGCGCTGGAGCTGGGCGGCAAGAACCCCAACGTGGTCTTCGCCGACGCGGACTTCGACGCCGCCGTCGACAACGCCCTCAACGCCGCGTTCGTGCACAGCGGCCAGGTGTGCTCGGCCGGCTCGCGGCTGATCGTGGAGGAGTCGATCCACGACCGGTTCGTCGACGAGCTGGTCCGGCGCGCCGAACAGATCCGGCTGGGCGGGCCGTTCGACGGGTCCGCCGAGACAGGGCCGCTGATCTCCGCGGAACACCGCGACAAGGTCACCGCCTACGTGCAGGCCGGGATCGACGAGGGCGCCGTGCTGCGCTGCGGCGGCAAGTGGGGCTCCGGCGAGCTCGAATCGGGTTTCTACTACCTGCCGACCGTGCTCGACGCGTGCCGCTCGGAGATGTCCGTGGTCCAGGAGGAGGGCTTCGGCCCCGTCGTGACCGTCGAGACGTTCCGCACCGAGGACGAGGCCGTGGCCATCGCCAACGACACGCCCTACGGACTCGCCTCCGGGGTGTGGAGCCAGGACGCGGGCAAGACCGAGCGCGTGGCGGCGCGGCTGCGGCACGGCACCGTCTGGATCAACGACTTCCACCCGTACCTGCCGCAGGCCGAATGGGGCGGTTTCGGCGCGTCCGGCGTCGGCCGCGAGCTGGGCCCCAGCGGCCTGGCCGAGTACCAGGAGACCAAGCACATCTACCAGAACCTGCGTCCCGCCGTGACCGGCTGGTTCCCGCAGCACTGATCCCGCCGACCGAGCGAAGGAGAACCCATGGCAGACCTGCGATTCGATTACGTGGTGGTAGGCGGCGGCAGTGCGGGCGCGGCGGTCGCGTCGCGTCTCAGCGAGGACCCGTCGGTGTCCGTGGCTCTCATCGAGGCGGGGCCCAGCGACGTCGGCGACGACGCGATCCTGCAGCTGACCCGCTGGCCTGCGCTGCTCGAATCCGGCTACGACTGGGATTACCTGATCGAACCGCAGGAGCACGGCAATTCCTTCATGCGCCATGCGCGGGCGAAGGTGCTGGGCGGTTGCTCCTCGCACAATTCGTGCATCGCGTTCTGGCCTCCGGCCGAGGACATGGACGAGTGGGCCACGAAGTGGGGGTGCACCGGGTGGGAGTCGGAGAAGACCCTGCCGCTGGTGCGCAAGCTGGAGAACAACGACCAGCCCGGTGAGCATCACGGGCATGACGGCCCGGTGCGCATCCGCAACATCGCGCCCGAGGACCCGGCCGGCATCGCGATCCTCGAGGCCTGCGCCCAGGCGGGCATCCCCACGGTGCAGTTCAACAACGGCACCGTGGTCAAGGGCGCCGGCTTCTTCCAGGCCAACGCTCTGGACGACGGCGTGCGCTCCTCGTCGTCGGTGTCGTACCTGCACCCGATCATGGACACACGGAAGAACCTCACGGTCCTGACCGGGCGTTGGGCCAAGAAGCTCGTGTTCGATGCGGACAAGCGCTGCACCGGCGTGCAGGTGCTCAACCCGGACCTGGTGCACACCGACACCGTCCGCGCCGCACGTGAGGTGGTGCTCTCCGCGGGGGCGATCGACTCGCCGAAGCTGCTGATGCTCTCCGGGATCGGCCCGGCGGACCACCTCAAGGACATGGGACTCGAGGTGCTGGTGGACTCGCCGGGGGTGGGCTCGCACCTGCAGGACCACCCCGAGGGCGTCATCCAGTGGGACGCGCGCAAGCCCATGGTCACCGAGTCGCTCCAGTGGTGGGAGATCGGCATCTTCACCACCACGGAGGAGGGCCTGGACCGCCCCGACCTGATGTTCCACTTCGGCAACACGCCGTTCGACATGCACACCGTGCGGCAGGGCTACCCCACCTCGGAGAACGCCTTCTGCCTGACCCCCAACGTCACCCACGCCCGCTCGCGCGGCACCGTCCGGCTGCGCAGTTGCGACTTCCGCGACAAGCCGCGTGTGGACCCGAAGTACTTCTCCGATCCCTACGACATGCGGATCATGACCCACGGGATCAGGCTCGCGCGCGAGATCGTCGCCCAGCCGGCGATGGCCGACTGGGCGGGCATGGAGCTGTTCCCCGGCGACGACGTGCGCACCGACGACGAGATCGCCGACTACATCACCCGCACCCACAACACCGTCTACCACCCGACGGGCTCGGTGGCGATGGGTGCACCCGGCAACGCCGACGCGCCTCTGGACCCGCAGCTGCGGGTGAAGGGCGTCCAGGGGCTGCGCGTGGCGGACGCCTCGATCATGCCGAACATCGTCGCCGTCAACCCCAACATCACGACGATGATGATCGGCGAGAAGTGCGCCGAGATGATCCGCGAGGGGTGACCGGCCCGCACGCCACGGCAGGCCGTGCCGGTGCGGCTGCCGTATCATCGGGGCGGATGACCAGCGGGTCGCCGGAGCTGCAGGCGGGTCGCTGATCGTGCAGTCGGGTCGCTGTTCATGCAGTCGGGTCGCTGATCGTGCAGGCGGGTCGCTGTTCATGCAGGAAGGTCGATGATGCGGGAGCCGGGCGTGCAGCCGC
>CAYVJJ010000433.1:0-2610 GCA_964451655.1 uncultured Mycobacteriaceae bacterium
CGTCGCGCGGGCGGAGCGGCGGGCCCGGCGGCGCGCGCTGCGGCGGCGCGCCAGCGCCGCGGAGCCGGAGGCCGGCGCGCCGGCCGAGGTGCTCGAGTTCGCGGACCTCACCCTGGACCAGGGCAGCCGCGAGGTCACGCGAGGCGAGCGGTCCATCAGCCTCACCCGCACCGAGTTCGCGCTGCTGGAGATGCTGTTGGCCAACTCCAAGCGCGTTCTCACGCGCGGCCGGATCCTCGAGGAGGTCTGGGGCTACGACTTCCCCACCTCCGGCAACGCTCTGGAGGTGTACATCGGCTACCTGCGCCGCAAGACCGAAGCGGGCGGCGAGCCGCGGCTGATCCACACCGTCCGCGGGGTCGGCTACGTTCTGCGGGAGAGCCCGCCGTGACCGACCGCAGGCCGCACCCGCGTGCGTGGCTCAACCACCTGCGGCGGGTTTCTCTGCGCGGGCGCGTCACGGCGCTGGCCACCACGGTCGCGGTGGTGCTGGTGGCGGTGATGGCGGTGTCGACGTACTTCGTCGTGCGCTCCGCTCTGTACACGTCGGTGGACAACCAGCTGCGGGCGCGGGCGGCGACGTTCGTCGACAGTTCCGCGCTGTCGCTGGACCCCAACTTCGTGACCACGCTGGCGCGCGCGTTCACCTCGGACATCAGCGTGGCGCTGCTCTACCCCGACGGCTCGGTGTACGCGCCCGGACCGCAGATCCCCATCGGCGGGCCGGAGATCGCGGTGGCCTCCGGGCACGACCGCTCCTCGCTGCGCACCGCCGGGGGCCAGCGGATTCTGGCGGAGCGCTCGCAGTCGGGCGTGACGCTGGTGATCTCGCAGCGCCTGGCCCCCACGCAGCGCGTGCTCGATCGCCTCGCGCTGGTGCTCGGCATCATCGGCGGCGTCGGCGTCGTGGTGGCGGCGGCCGCCGGAACCGCTGTCGGCAGGACCAGTCTGCGTCCGGTCAGCAGGCTCACCGCCGCGGCCGAACGCGTCGCGCGCACCGACGACCTGACCCCGATCCCCGTCACCGGCAAGGACGAGCTGGCGCGGCTGACGATGAGCTTCAACGCCATGCTGCGGGCGCTGGCCGACTCCCGTGAACGCCAGAGCCGCCTGGTGGCCGACGCCGGACACGAGCTCAAGACGCCGCTGACCTCGCTGCGCACCAACGCCGAGTTGCTCATCGCCGCGGGCCGCCCCGGGGCCCCCGAGCTGCCGCCCGGCGAGATGGAGGCGATCCGCGACGACGTGCTGGCGCAGATCGAGGAGCTGTCCACGCTGGTGGCGGACCTGGTGGACCTGGCCCGGGAGGACAGCCCCGAGTCCGTCCGGCAGCAGGTGGACCTGCGCACGGTGCTCGACGGCGCGCTCGACCGGGTCCAGCGCCGCCGCACCGATGTGCAGTTCGAGGTGTGGGCCGCCTCGTGGATCGTCTACGGGGACCCCGGCGGGTTCGGGCGGGCGGTGCTCAACATCCTCGACAACGCGGCCAAGTGGAGCCCGCCGGGGGAGAAGGTGCACGTGGCGCTGCGTCAGGTGGCGTCCCACCTGGCCGAGCTCACCGTCGCCGACGCGGGACCCGGCATCCCCGAGAAGGACCGGCAGCTGGTGTTCGAGCGGTTCTACCGCTCCGACACGGCGCGCTCGATGCCCGGCTCCGGACTGGGCCTGGCGATCGTGCGGCAGGTGGTGGTCAAACACGGCGGGGTGATCTCCGCGGACGTGTCCGAGCGCGGGGGCGCGCTCATCCGCATCCTGCTGCCGGGCGAGCCCGCCCCCGTCGCCGGCCCCGCGGGGGCGTCCGCCGGCAACAGCGCTCCGGAGGCCGGGCCGCACGGCGTCTGACCGGGGTCGCCGCGGGTGCGGCCGTCCGGGCCCCGGTCAGACCCCCGCCGGTCGCCGCACCGCGGCGTTTGCCCCTCAATCCATGGGGAATGTCAAGAGTGTTCTCAGTGCGTTCTCAGTAAGGTGCACCAGGCTGAATAACACGGGTCGCCGCCATGCACCGGCGTGGCGGGCGGCGAGCGGGTGTCGGCTCCGGACGAGCGGTCGGGACGCCGGCCCGCGAAGGAACGCGGCGGCGCGCGACGTCGCCAGGGAAGAGAGGCCGACGATGGACGACAAGCGCAACCCTGCGGACGAGGGCGGTCAGGGGGACCGGCCGGGCTCGGGCGATCCGGGCGGACAGGAGCCCGGCCGGCCGCACCCCACGGAGGAGTTGCACGGTCTGGGCACGCCCCCGGCCGCGGGAGCACACCCGCAGGGGCCGGAGGATCCGGGGGGGACGGGTCAACCCGGCCCGTACCAGGCCGGCCCCTATCAGCAGGGGCCCTACCAGCGCGACCCGTATCAGCAGGCGCCCTATCCGCCGCACGGGCAGTACCCGCCGCACTACCCCGACCCCTACGGGGTGACCGGACAGGGGGCCGCAGGACACGGCGCCGGTGGGCAGGGCCCCGGCGGACAGGGCGCCGCCGGGGGCTACCCGGGGCACTTCGCGGCGCAGTCCCGGAACCCCGGGCCGCCGCACGCCGGCCCGCCGCATCCGGGCCAGTCGCCGTCGGTGCATCCGCACGCGGGGGCCCCGGGGGCTGCCGCCGGGGGGCCGTCGGG
>CAYVJJ010000434.1:0-2609 GCA_964451655.1 uncultured Mycobacteriaceae bacterium
GTAGATCTCGAAGCGTTCCCGGTCCGTGTTGTGAATGATCGTGTGTGCCACAGGAGCCTGCCCTTCTGCCCGAATCCCGGCCTGCCCCCGGCCAGGCCTGCCGAGGGTCGTGCGGAGCAAGTGCCGCCGTCCGGGGCTGTCGCGCGACCGCCGTGAGTCCAGGTTAGCGCGGTTTTCGGAGCTGCGGTGAGGAACGCGGCGAGGCCGGGGGCCGGTCAGAGGCTGCTGTAGGTTTCGGCGAAACCGAGCACCTTTCCGACGTAGGCCTGGGAGTTGTTGTAGCGCAGGATCGCCGTGGCCGCATCCGCGGGATCGCGCAGGTCCAGGCCGCCGTCGCACAGGTACTTTCCGGTGGTCAGTGCGGAATCGTAGAGGTTCTGCGGATCGGCGACGCCGTCGCCGTTGCCGTCGGATGCGTAGCGCTGCCAGGTGGAGGGGATGAACTGGGTCGGCCCCACCGCGCGGTCGTACTCGGTGTCGCCGTCGAGCCGGCCGCCGTCGGTGTCGGTGATCACCTGGTTCCCGCCCAGGCTGCCGTCGAGCACGGGGCCGTAGATCGGCTGCAGGAGGGTGCCTTGCGCGTCGGTCGCACCGTGGGAGGCGTGAGTCGATTCGACACGGCCGATACCGGCGATGAGCGGCCAGCTGATCCCGCACTGCGGCATTTCGTCGGCCAGGACTTCAGCGGCATGGCTGTAGGCGGCGAAGTTGATGTCGGGCATTCCTCCCGCTCCGACGTCGCTCGCAAGGCCGGCCGGACGCGGAAGCCCGCGCGGTGCGTGCGGCGGCTCCGCGGGGTTCTCCGATTCCGGCGCAGTGGAGGCGGCGGGTAGGGGTGGTGCGGTCGCCCGTGCCGGGGCGGGCCCGCCGTCGGCGGGGTCGTCGCCGCCGGTCGAGGGCTGCGGGGCGAGGGGTGGCATGGCGGATGCGGGGATGGCGGCCGTGGTGGCGGACATCGCGAGGACCGCGGTGGGGATGAGCGTGCGGGCGACCCGCCGGGCGTGGGAGTGGTGGCGACTTCTCGGCACGGGGCTCCTGGTGCAATCGTCGGGAACCCGGTCGCGCGTGCACAGGGCACGAAGCCGCGGCGGCGGACCGGATCTGGACCGTCGGCGAGGCTACCGCCGAATCGTGACCTTGTCGTTATTCAAACGTTACTTTCCGTGGGTGATGTGACGCGCGTTGCGGGAGTGACGATCCGTCGATTGCGCCGCAGGCGGCCCGTTTCATGTGCGTCATCGCTGGCTCGGCATTGTGACCTGCAGAAAAGAAGCGATTGCGGGCGCACTTCCGGTCGGCCGAGGCCGAGCGCCGTGCCATGGCCCCCAGGGTTACGGTGAGATCGGTCACCGGACTCGTGTCGCCCGTGTCGGTCTGCACCGGGCGGGCTGGACTAGCGTCGGCGGGGCGGTGGACGGGGCGGGGATGCACCGGCCGACGGCGGGGCCGGCGGTGAGGTCACGGCCCCCCGGACCGGACGGGTCGAGGAAGGGACGGGTACCGATGGGCGAACAGTGGGAAGCGCGACTGGAGCGGCTCGAGCAGGTCGAGCGGATCCGGGCACTGAAGCACCGATATCTGCGCGCGTGCGATGCGAAGGACGTCGAGGGGTTCCGGGCGGCGTTCGTCTCGGGGACCGCGGACATCGACTACGGGCCGATGGGCAGGTACGACGACGCGGACGAGCTTGCTGCACTGTTCCGGCGTGTCGCACTGGCGCAGGTGGACGGGGCACCGGCGGTGCTGGACATGCACCACGGGGTCCACGGGGACATCGTGATCGATGGCCCCGGGCGTGCGACGGGACGCTGGACCCTGTCGTTCCGGCAGGCCAACCTCGTCGAGCGCACTCTGCGCACCGCCGCCATCGAATACGACGACCGGTACGTGCTGGAGGAGGGGGACTGGCGGATCGCCGCGTCCCATGCACGCACCCTGTGGTCGCTCGTCGAGCCGCTGACCGACGAGCACCGGATCGACATCGGGGACAGGGCGCCGTCCGACGACCGCGGCGATGCGCGGTGATGAACCGCGTCGCGGGGCGAACCCCCGGAGTGCACGGGCACGGCGACCGCCGACTCGTGATCGACGCACCGTGCGGCACCGTGCGCGGGTACCGCGACGGCGGCGCCTATGCGTGGCGGGGCATCCCCTACGCGCAGGCTCCGGTGGGTGCGCTGCGGTTCCGGGGTCCGCGCCCGCTACCGCGGTGGTCCGGGGTCCGTGACTGCGCGCGCTTCGGTCCGATCTGCCCGCAGCCCGACGAGATGCCCATCGAGGCGGAGCTGGTGCGCGACGAGGACTGCCTCAACCTGAACGTGTGGGCGCCGCGCCCGGACGGCACGGCCCGGCCGGTGCTCGTGTGGATCCACGGCGGCGCCTATTACCTGGGTGCGGGATCACAGGGGATGTACCGGGGGGCACGGCTGGCCGCGGACGGTGATGCGGTGGTGGTGACCTTCAACTATCGACTCGGGGTGCTGGGGTTCGTCTCCCTCACGGCGATGAGCACCCCCGCGGAGCAGTTCGAGGCCAACGTGGGACTGCAGGACCAGATCGCCGTGCTGCGCTGGGTCCGGGACAACATCGCCGCGTTCGGCGGCGACCCG
>CAYVJJ010000435.1:0-2606 GCA_964451655.1 uncultured Mycobacteriaceae bacterium
GACCGGCACCGCAGAGCAGGTCGGCGCCCCGGACACGTTCGCCGCCCCGGACGCCGTCAGCACCTCGCAGCCGCTCCGCACCTCCGACCCCGAGCAGTCGGCGGGTCAGTGAGCTTCTTCGGCGACCTCCTCGGCCACCTCCAGTCCGCCGGCCCGGGCCTGATGGTCCTGGCCGTGGCGGCGGTGCTGTTCGTCGAATGCGCCTTCCTCATCGGCCTCGTTCTGCCGGGCGACTCCCTGCTCGCGACGGCGGGCATGATGTTCGCCGCCGGGCACCAGTCGGGCTGGCTGGTGTTCGCCGTGCTGGCGGTGTTCGTCGCGGCCGTCGCGGGCAACCACGTCGGCTACCGGATCGGCCGCTGCCGCGGGCACCGTCTGGCCGCGCGCCCCGGGGGCAAGTACGTCAACGCCGAGAACCTGGGCAAGGCACGCAGCCTGCTGGACAGGCACGGGTTCTGGGGTGTGCTGGTGTCGCGGTGGCTGCCGTGGATCCGCACCCTGTGCCCCCAGGTCGCGGGCGCGGCGGAGATGAACCGGCGCTCGTTCGCCTGCGCCTCGGTGCTGGGCGCCCTCGTGTGGGCGCCGGTGATGCTCGTCGTCGGATATGTCGGAGGCTCACAACTGGAGCGGGTGAGGTGGCTGATGCCGGTGGTGCTCGGCGCGATGACGCTGGCCGTCATCGCGGCGACGGCCGTCGGATTGATGCGCATGCGGCGCGAGAAGGCCGAAGCCCGGCCGGCACCGCTGATGAGCGCCCACAGGGACCGGCACGTCGGCGGCAGCGCGTCCGGTGGGCGCTACGGCCCCTCCGTCGAGCACCCGGGCGACGACGAGCGCGTCCCTGCACGCCGTCATTCCTCGGTGGGGCTGCTGCCGTAACCGCCGGTGTCGTCCGCTCTCGTCGCGCCGGCGGCCGCGGTCTCCACCCGGGCCGCCGCCTCCATCAGCATCCACCCGGACAACTGCACCGACAGGTCGCGCTCGGGCACACGCGCTGTCGGATCGTTCGGCCGGAACAACGCGGCCGGCACCGCGGCCGGCGTCGTCCAGTCGTGACCGAACAGCGGCCTGCCGTCGATCTCGATCCGGTTGGCCCACGCCGCTTCGGCTGAGGTGAACACGATGTTCGCGGCCCGCGCCCGCCACAGCCCGGCGTCCGGCACCGTGTCGGGCAGGGCGCACGCGATCACCGCGAGATAGCGCGCCAGTATCCCGGAGAACAGCCCTCCGTCGCCGCCGCCCCCGCCATGGATGACGCCGCCGGCGCACACACCGGACTCCACTGCCGTGAGCAGCCGCCCGATGCGCAGCCCGTGCACGTGCCCACCGTCCTCCGGTCCCTCCCCTGCGGTGAGGGACAGCTCCGTCTCCGCGCCCAGTACCGCGCCCTGGCAGTACGTGTAGTACTTCTCGACGAGCGCACCCTTGCGGACGCCGTCGTGGATGAGCGCGGTGTGCGGGTCGCGGAGCGTCTCGTCGATCCAGTCGCAGAGCACCTCGGCGGTGCCGGGCCACCCCAGCCGCACGAACAGGATCGCCGCCGGGCCGTTGGTGGCCGCGTTGAGGAACTCGCCGCCCCTCCGCCACGGCAGCGCCCCCGTGGCCGGGTGCGTGCCGTCGGCGAGGGAGGCGGTGATCGAGTCGAAACCGCGCGGCCGGCGCACTCCGCCCAGCCGCGTCGCCCGTTCCAGCGCCAACGCCATCCACGCCATGTCGTCGTTGTAGGTGCGGCGCCACCCGGGCCGGCCGGAGCGGCTGACCGAATTGCGGATCCACGGTGTGCGGCACAGCCTGCCCAGCCTCCGGCGGCGGGCGGGGGTCGGGCTGCGGACCACGGCGTCGACGGCGCAGTCGATCAGGTGCGCCTGCCACCAGTAGTGCCAGGAGATGAACGTCGCCGACGGCACGTCGGCCGGCCAGCGGACGCGGCCCATCCGCGTCCACGGCAGCATCCACAACCGGCGCAGGTGGCGGTGCACGACGGCCGATTCCGCCGCATCCGCGCGCGAAGCCCACAACGGCTGCTGCGAGACGGGGACGGGCGGGGTCGACATGGCCTCATCGTGCCCGCACACGCCGGTTCACGCAGCGTTCCGACCCGCGCAGGCGGCGCGCCTCCCGTTCCGCGCCGCTACGGCGGATGCCCGGTCACCAGGCGCGGCCGAGGTCCGCGTGCTGCCGGATCCATGCGTGCATCGCGATTCCGGCCGCCACCCCGGCGTTGATGCTGCGGGTGGAACCGAACTGCGCGATCGAGACCGTGGTGTGCGCGCCGGTCCGGGCGGCGTCGGTCACCCCGGGCCCCTCCTGCCCGAACAGGAGCATGCACTCGCGCGGCAGCGTGGCCGTCTCCAATGGCACGGAGCCGGGGACGTTGTCGACGGCGACGACCGCCAGCCCTCTCCGCTCGGCGAATCCGAGAAGGGACGGTACGTCCGGGTGGTGCTCGATGTGCTGGTACCGGTCCGTGACCATCGCCCCGCGCCGATTCCAGCGCCGGCGCCCCACGATGTGCACGGCAGCCACGGCGAAAGCATTCGCCGTGCGCACCACGGTGCCGATGTTGGAGTCGTGCCCGAAGTTCTCGATGGCGATGTGCAGCGGGT
>CAYVJJ010000436.1:0-2601 GCA_964451655.1 uncultured Mycobacteriaceae bacterium
TCCAGCGCCCGGTAGCAGCACCGCAGCAGCGTCGACTTGCCGCTGCCGTTGGGCCCGACGAGCCCGTGCACCTCCCCCGGCCGCACCTCCAGGCCGATACCGTGCAGCACGTCCCGCCCGCCGAGGCGGGCCCGGACGCCGCGCGCCGCCAGGGACACGGCGCCGCACTCAGCCGGGACACTGCCCTCAGCGGGTGCGCTGCCCACCGGCGCGCCACCTCCATCGTCGGGTTCGAGCACCAGGCTCCCGGCAGCACCGCCGTCGGTAGTAGACGTCATCACGCACCTCCGTTCCGCTGCGCCCGCCCGTACTGGCGCCACAGCATCACCAAGAACACCGGCCCGCCCGCCAGGGCGGTGACCACTCCCACGGGAAGCTCGGTCGCATCGCTGACCGTGCGGGCCGCCACGTCCGCCAGCACCAGCGCCACCGCCCCCGCGAGGGCGGCGATGGGAATCAGACGGACCGCGTTGCGCCCCACCAGATATCCGGCCAGGTGCGGCACCAGCAGTCCGACGAAGCCGATGGTCCCCGACACGGCCACCGCGGCCGCCGTCAGCGCGGACACGGCCAGCAGTGACAGCAGCCGGAAACGGCGCACGTTCATCCCCAGCGCCACCGCCCCGTCATCGCCGACGTGCAGCAGGTTGAGCCGCCGTCCCGAGGCCAGCACCCCGGTGCCGACCACCAGCACCGCGATGGCCGGCACCGCCAGCATCGACCAGCGCGAATCCCCGAAACCGCCGGCCAGCCAGCGCATCACGGTGCCCATCTGGTGGTCGTCGCCCACGACCAGCAGCAGGAAGGTGATGAGTGCCGAGAACACCATGGACATCGCCACGCCCACGAGGATGATCGCCGTCACGTCGTGCGCCCGGACGCTCACCGCGACGGTGCCCAGCAGCGGCAGCAGCGCACCGAGGAACGCCGCCGTCGGCAGCGTGAACACCCCCAGCGTCCCCGCGCCCACCCCGAGCACGGTCACCAGCACCACACCGAATCCCGCGCCCGAGGAGACACCCAGCAGGTACGGGTCGGCGAGGGGGTTGCGGGTCACCGCCTGCGCCACCGCACCCGCGATCGCCAGCGCCGCCCCCACCATCGCCGCAGTGAGTGCCCGCGGCAGCCGCGACTCGATCACGATGGCGTCGCGGGCGTCCGACCACCACGGTGCCCACGACCCGGTCCACCAGGAATCCGGCGTGACGCGGTGCGCCACGATCGCCCACACGTCGCCCACAGGGATCGTCACCGTGCCCAGCGATACGGACGCCGCCAGCCCCGCCAGCAGCGCGACGGTGAGGCCCGCGGTCAGGAGCGCGGTGCGGCCGCCCAGCGGCAGCGAGCGTGTCGCAGCGAGTACGGCCACGCGTCAGCCCGCCCCACCGGACGCTGCGGGATGCACGCCCCGGGCGACCGTCTCGGCCGCCCGGACCATCCGCGAGCTCTCGAACATGTCGTCCAGCGGCACGACGACGAACCGGTCGTTCTGCACCGCGGGCGTCGTCTGCATGACCGGCTGGCTCTTGAGGAAATCGATCTTGTCCTGCGCGCTCTGATCGCCGTAGTCGAGTACGACGATCGCCTGCGGCGCCCGCTCACCCACCGTCTCCCAACTGCTGGTGAAATACGGCTTCGGGTTGTCCGGCGTGATGTTGCGGGCGCCCGCGTAATGCGCGATCACGTTGCCGATGCCCGCACTGCCGATGGTGACGGGCTGGTCGGTGCCGGAGTCGTAGAAGAACGTGGGCACCGGATCCTCGCCGGAGGCGCCGACACGCGCCTTGACGTCCTCGAGCCCGCCGACGATGCGGTCCACCAGTGCCTGCGCCTGCTCGGGGACGCCCAGTATCCGGCCGAGCTGCGTGAAGTCGTCGCGCAGCACATCGATGCCGGAGAAGCCCTCCCCGCAGTACTCGGAGAACAGGAAGCTCCGGATGCCGTCGTCCGCCAGGGCCTCGCGGCCGAGCCCCGACTTCTCGTCGAACGCGCTGGACATGCCGCCCACGACGAAATCCGGCTCGGCGTCCCGCACCTGCTCCGCGGTGGGGTACTTCTCGGCGAGAGCGGGGATCGCGTCGTACTCGGCCGCCGCGTCCGACTGCGGGTCGATCCTTCCCGCGTAGCCCTTGCCGACGATCCTGTCGCCCGCACCCATCTCGATCAGGGTCTCCGTGACGTGCCCGTTCATCGTGATGATCCGCTGCGGCGGCCCGTCGAAGGTCACGGTGCGCCCGCAGTTGTCCACCGACACGGGCTCGGCGAACGTCGCCGCAGCCTCGGCGGGCGCATCGGTCTCCGCGCCGCGCGAGCAGGCGGTTCCCGGGGCCACCAGCAGGACCGCGGCGGCGACCACGAGCGTGCGGCGGAACGCGGGCGTGCGGCGGAACGCAGGGGCGCGGCGGGGCGCGCGGGGCCGGGCGGAAGAGAAGCAGTTCACGTTGCGGCGGGCCAACCTCGGGCCTTTCGACGGGGGCCCAGAGAAGCGGCCGCGGCGGACCCGACGACGGAACCGCACGCCCGGCTTGCACCGGGCACGGCTCACGGGCCCACCGGACCCCTGCCCGTAGACCACGACGGCACATGGGATCGCATCGCGAA
>CAYVJJ010000437.1:0-2593 GCA_964451655.1 uncultured Mycobacteriaceae bacterium
CAGCCCGAGCCGCCGGCCGACGACGACCCCGACGTGCGCCCGTGGCACCCCGGCCGCAGTGACGACGAGGAACGCTAGCCGTCGGCGCCGATCAGCGACGTGCCGGCTCGGTGACCGCCACCGCGCCGGCGGGGGAGCGGTGGCGCGGACGCTCGTGCGCCTCGCGCCCGACGGCCTCGATCACGGCGATCTCTTCGCGACGCGCCGCGGGCAGCAGCCCCTCACGCTCCAGGTACCCCGACCGCGATGTCATCACCGGCCCGAAAGCGATGCTCCGGCGTGCGAGCACACGCACCGAGGCACAGTGCGCGCCGAGCCGGTCGAGTGAACGTGGAATATCGGCGCATTCGGACTGCACGATGAGCAGCCGCCCGCCGGGATTGAGCAGGGTCGGCAGTAACCGGCATAGCGGGTCGAGAAGCGCGCGGCCCCGCGCCCCGGCATCCCATGCCCGGTCCGCGCCGCGGGTGTCCGTGCCGGGCGGTGCGGGCACGTACGGCGGGTTGCAGACGATGACATCGAAGCGTTGCCCCGCGCCGCGCGTCCCCGTGCACCGCATCGCGGTGCGTCCGAGGTCTGTGACGTCCGCCCGGTACGCGCGGACGCCCCGGCGGCCGCGCAGACGGGCGTTCCACCGCGTCGTCCACACCGCGCGCCGGCTGATGTCCACCGCGGTGACGTCGCACGACCCGCCGTCGGCGGCGGCCAGCGCCACAGCCCCGCTGCCGGTGCACACGTCCAGCACCGCGGTCTCCGCACGGATCTCGAGACGTGACAGGGCCTCGATCAACAGTGCGGTGTCCTCCTGCGGCGGGTACACCCCCGGTAGCCGCAGGGTCCGCGGGATCCGCGCGCGGCTGTCGTCGCCAGGCCCCATCCGGTGCTCCGATCCTCGTCGGGACGATCCAGCGCGGCCGGAACGGTGCCGGATCCGCGTTGCCGGTGAGTACCCGCGGCCGGCGGGGCGAAACGGTTTGCCGGCGGCCGCCGTCGGGTATCCGGGCCGACCGCAGCGGCGAGAGGAGTACCCGTGGAACCGGATCCGACGGCAGACCGCATGCCTTCCTCACCCGAGACCGGCGGCGCCCCGCGGCGCGCCCGGCTCATCCCGGGTGGGCCGATGCTCATCGAAGGGCCCGTGGAATTGACGCTGCCCTCCGGCGAGGTCGTGTGTTCGCAGCGGTTCATGGTGGCGGTGTGCATGTGCCGCCGCAGCGCCCGGTATCCGTTCTGCGACACCAGCCACCGCAGGATCGGGCGTACCCGCACCTGACGACGGGGGACGGGGGCGGCCGCGCGGACCGGCCTCACGCCGCCGGCAGCAGGGAACTCCGCCCGTCCTCCCAGCGGTCCAGCAGCATCTCCCCGAGGTCGCCCTCCAGGAGGCCGACCGCCTGGATGCCGAAGACCACGTCTGCGGCCAACTCCGGTTCCGCCTCGAGCAGCGGCCGCACGACGTCATGCCGGACGACCTGCTCGTGCACCGCGTCCGCTTCGATGTGCTCGGAGTAGAAGTGCACGCACGCCTGCGGCGCCTCCATGCGGTTCAGTGCGCGTTCGAGGCGGGCCGCGCCCGGCCCGGTGGACGCTTCGGTGACCGCGAAGTGGCCGATGAGGGCGCCGCGCCACGCTCGGTGCAGCCCGAACAGGGTGGCCAGGTTCGCGACCGCGAGTGTGGGGGCGGGGACAGCGTCGACGTAGCCGAAGTAGCGTGCATCCAGCCCCGCCGCCGCGAGCAGGTCCGCGAACAGCCGCGCGTGCACGCGTCTGCCGTGTCCCGCACCGAACTCGTCGAACTCCACCGCCGCCATCGACGCCTTCGCCTGGCCATGGAGGCGGGGGATCACCCAGAGGTAGGGGTCCGCCTCTTTGAGCTGGTAGACGGATCGATGGATGAAGTATTCCTGCATCTGCCACCACGAACCGGCGTCCCGCAGATGGTGCGCGGGGCCGCGGTCATCGGGACGTTCGGCGATCGCGGCGTCGAGAACGGCGCCCGCGTCGTCGCCGCCCGCCGCACGGCCGCGCAGTGCGGCCAGGAAGGAGCGCTCCAGGCCTGCACGGAACGCCAGGACCCCGGGGTCCCACTCCCACCGCGGGTCCACTCCGGCGAACCCGCGGTAGTGGAGCTCGTAGCAGGTCAGCAGGGCCGTTTGCAGATCGCCGCCGAGCGCGTCCCCGGTGTCCAGGTGCGCGGGCAGCGCCGCGCCGCCCGGGGCCTCACGGAGGTGGTCGGTGATCGCGGCGGACAGTTCGCCGCGCGGGGCGGGCAGGACCGGCGTCGCCGCGAAGTCCGCCACATGGGCCTCCGCTTCCGCGTATGCGCCGATCGTCGGAGGGCCTCCGAGCGCCTCCCGCATGCGATCGCCTCCTTCCCGCGCCGGGCCCCGCGTCCGGCCTGCGCTACGAGTGCGTGTACACCGTCCTGTACCCGTGGGCGCGCCCCTCGAAACCGCCGCGGCCTGCCGACGACGGCACAGGCCCCGCCCGGCGTGCGTGCCGTGGCGGGGCCTGTGACGCGGACTGTGCCGCGCTCCCTCATGCGTTCTACTGCGGTCGGGCTCTCCGTCAGCTCGCCGAGCTGCGGCGGCCC